>JAFDHF010000011.1 GCA_019308905.1 Deltaproteobacteria bacterium | reverse complement strand
GAGGAGGACGGAGATGAGGGTGAATCTAGTGGAGCAGCGGGGGCCTGTGTTTGGGGTATTGACCGAGGGGCAGATTGAGGCGATATACGGGGCGGCCTTGGAGGTATTGGAGAGGACTGGGGGCAGGGTATATCACGAGGGGGCTTTGGAGTTGTTTCGGGGTGGTGGAGCGGTTGTGACCGATGGGAATCTGGTAAGGATTCCTGCTTCCATGGTCGAGGGGGCGTTGAGGGATTTTCCGCGGAAGATCAGCCTGGCCGGGAGGGACGGCAGGAGGACGGTACATTTGGAGAGGAACGAGGTGAATTTCGGGACCGGGTCGGACTGTCCGTTTATTTATGATCGTGAGACCGGGGAGCGGAGGCGATATCGGTACAGTGATGTGAGTGATGCGGCGAGGTTGGTGGATTATTTGGGTGGTTTTGATTTTTTCATGTCTCACGGATTGGTATCTGATGTGCCGAATCCGAGGACATACGACAGGCATCAGTTCTTGGCCATGGTGAGCAACACGGTCAAGCCTCTGATATTGACGGCTGTGGATGGAGAGGGTCTACGGGACTTGCATGAGATGGGGTGTATGATTCGTGGAGGTGAGGAGGAGTTTCGGGTCAACCCGTTGTTCATAATATATATAGAGCCGAGTTCGCCTTTGACGCATACCAGGGAGGCGGTGGAGAAGCTGTTGTATGCTTCGGACAAGGGGATACCGGTGATGTACACGCCTTGTCCGAGTTCGGGGGCGACGGCGCCTGCGACGGTGGCTGGGCTGTTGGTGCAGGATTTGGCCGAGACCTTGTTGGGTTTGGTTTTATCTCATTTGAGGAGGCCTGGGATGCCGTTGGTGATGGGTGGTGTGCAGACGATCATGGACATGAAGACCTCGACGTTCAGTTATGGGGCGCCTGAGTTGGCTTTGGCGTCTGCGGCGAGCACGGACATATCGAAGTGGTTGGGGCTTCCGATGTTTTCGACTGGGGGGTGTAGTGATTCGAAGGTATTGGATGAGCAGGCGGCCATAGAGGCGACGGTATCGTTGTATACGGCGATGTTATCAGGGGCGACATTGATTCACGATGTGGGTTATTTGGAGAGTGGTTTGAACGGGTCGTTGGAGATGTTGGTACTGTGTGATGAGATAATAGAGATGGTGAAGCACATAGGCAGGGGTGTGAGGGTGGACGAGGAGCATTTGGCATTGGATGTGATAGACCGGGTAGGGCCTGGGGGGCAGTATTTGAGTGATGATCATACGTTGGAGCACTATCGGAGGGATTTTTGGTTTCCCCGGCTTTTGGATCGGTCCAGGGTGAAGGAGAAGATGGATCAGATCCTGGAGACCCATCAGCCCGAGCCCATGGACGAGAAGCTGATGGAGGAGATGAAAAAGATCGCCGAAAAGGCGGACAAGAAGGCTTCTTGACCCGGATGTCGAAGGGCCGAAAGAAGTCGGAGGCGGGGCTTTGCCGGGGGCCCCGCTTTTTTGACGGGGGATCTTGCACGACCCTGTCATCTCGTGATAGTCGTATCGCCTGTTACGGGGGACCGGGTTGAGAGAACCCGGTCCCCCGGTGCTGGCACGGGATTAGCATGTTGGAGATCTCTGGATCATAGGGGCGGTTGATATGGGATCGAAACAGAAAGGGAGAAACCCCTCTCGTTCTAAGCCCGATTACATCATAGGAATCGATACCGGTGGAACCTATACGGACGGGGTTCTTCTCGACTATGTGACCCGGAGGGTCGTCACATCGAGCAAGACGCTGACGACTCGGGAAGATCTGACCAGGGGGATCACCGCGGCCCTGGACGGCCTCGCCCTGGAGGATCCGTCGTCGGTGAAACTCGTCTGCATTTCGAGCACCCTTGCCACCAATTCGATCGCAGAGGGTAAGGGACGGAGGGTGGGGCTTGTGCTGATCGGCTACGACCGGGAGCTGATCCTGCGGTATGACCTGGAAAAGAGGTTTCCCACGCCCTGTTTTGAGTACTTCCGGGGCGGGCACACGGTGGAAGGGGTCGAAAAGGAGCCCCTCGACCAGGAGGGGATCGTAGCCTGGATCAGAGAAAAAGAGGGCGAGCTGGATGCTCTCGCGATTTCCAGCTACTTCAGCCCCGTGAACACCGACCACGAAGAGCGGGCTTTTGAGGCTGTCCGGCAGGTGTCCTCTCTCCCGGTTGTGCTCGGCCACCAGTTGTCAACGAGGCTCGATTCCATCAAACGGGCCACGACGGCATGCCTCAACGCCTCTCTGGTGGCCGTCATGCAGGAGTTTATCGAGGCGGTGAGGGAGTCCCTCAAGGCCCATCACATCGAGGCTCCCCTGATGATTGTCAAGGGCGACGGGTCTCTCATGCCGGACAGGGATGCGGTTCAAAAGCCCGTTGAAACGATCCTCTCCGGGCCGGCGGCGAGCGCCATCGGGGGGAGATTCCTATCGGCCTATCGGGACGCCGTGGTTATCGATGTCGGCGGCACCACGACGGATATCGCCTTGATAGAGGATTCCCAGATTGCGGTCAGCGAGGAAGGGGCGCGCGTGGGAGAGATGGAGACGGCCGTCAGGGCCGCTCACATCCGCACCATAGGTCTTGGTGGAGACAGCAGGATCTCTTTCCATCTCAACGGCACCCTTAGGGTCGGCCCTGCCAGGGTGGTTCCCCTGTGCTACCTTGCCGCACAGTTTCCGGCGGTAGAGAAAGAGCTTCTCGGACTCAGGAACCGGCCTGTCCTCGACTGGAGACCGACGGACCTGGAATACTGGTTCTTGCCGAAACCCCTTGCAGCGGACTCGACCGTCCTGAGAAACGAAAGACAGCGAGAACTGGTGAGGATCCTTGGCGGAGCCCCCTGTTCTCTCACGTCGGTTCTGGAGAGGCTCGGCCTCTACCATCGATTACAGCTGAATGCGGACCAACTCGTCCGCCAGGGGCTGATAGGGCAGTCTACCCTCACTCCCACGGATCTACTCCATGTAACGGGTGAGTTTAGGGCATGGAGCACCGAAGCGGCCCGGGCGGCGGTGGGCGTCGCGTGTACTCTTTTTGAAAGGGAACAGGAGGCCCTTTGCCGGGAGGTTTTCCATCATATGGCCGTCTCGATTGTGGAGGAGGTGCTGGTCTTTCTGGGCCGGAGAAAGGCCCCCGACCTCCCGGAGAGAATCAGGGACCCATGGGGGAAGTGGTTTCTCGAGCGGGGGGTGTCGGGCGGGAACCCCTACATCGAGGTGGCCGTATCGAGCAGATTCCCCATCATCGGGATAGGAGCACCGGCCGGTGTGTTCTTGAAGAGGGTGGCCGAGTATCTGAAGGCGCCTCTCTTTCTTCCCCCTTTTGCCCATGTTGCCAACGCGGTGGGCGCCGTGGCCGGGTCGGTGATGGTCGTGAGGGAGGCTCTCGTCTACCCTTACGGAGACGAGAACATCCAGTGTTTCTACGTCCAGGCGGAGGGGGAGAGAGCCAGGTATAGCGAGGTGGAGGAGGCCCTGCTTCACGCCCGGGAAGTCGCCTCAGAGGCCGCGCTCGGGGCCGCCGTCGAGGCGGGGGCCGTGGACCCTCGGGTCTTTGTCGAAGTCTCCAGGGAAGGGGCGTTCTCCAGGGTCACGGCCAAGGCCCTTGGAAACCCCAGGTTGTCATGGTAATATGGCCCGAGAAGTCGTGTCTCAGCGGATGGCGCGACGGGGCTGTCCCCTCTGATCCATCGGCCGAACGGACCGGGGGGACTCTCGAATCAAATCTATGGGAAGGAGTTGCTCATGCTTATCGTAGGTGAACGTATCAATGCGAGTCGAAAGGCGATCAAACCGGCCATCGAGAACAGAGATGCGGATTTCATAGTCAAGGAGGCCGAGGATCAGGTCAAGGCAGGAGCCCATCTGGTGGACGTGAATGCAGGGGTCTTCGTGAACAAGGAGGTCGAGTATCTCCCCTGGCTCGTGGAGACCATACAGGCGAGGATCGATGTCCCCCTCTGTCTGGACAGCCCGGATCCAAAGGCCATTGAAGCGGCTCTTGCAGTTCACAAGGGGCAGCCCATGATCAATTCGATCTCTTTGGAGCAGAAACGGTTCGAGGAGATTTTGCCTCTGGTGGGGAAGTACAAGGCAAAAGTCGTGGCCCTGTGCATGACCGACAAGGGTATGCCGAAGACGGCCGGTGAGCGGTTCGATGTGGCTACGCAACTGATAGAGAAACTGACTCAGGCAGGCATCCCTTTGGACGACATCTATGTCGATCCCCTTGTCATGGCGGTGAGCACAGATTCGAGCTTCGGCATCGAGTTTCTCCGGGCTGTGAGGCGGATCATGGAGGGCCACGAGGGGGTTCACACCATATGTGGTTTGAGCAATATCTCCTATGGGCTTCCCCTGAGGAAGCAGCTCAACCAGATTTTTGCCGTTATGGCCATGGCCATGGGACTCGACTCGCTGATCATCGATCCTCTGGACCGGAAAATGATGGCCGACATCCTGACTGCGGAGACGCTGCTTGGGGTTGACGCCTACTGTGCAGGCTATCTGAAGGCCTACAGGGAGGGACGGCTCGAGGCCTAGTCAGGGCCGAGGGGAAACCCCATTCATTGCTCCCGGGGAGAGGCAGAAGGCTCACTTTCTTGAAGAGGAGAGTCGCGGTTGCCCAATGAAGTGACGAGTCATTCCACCGGGGTCTCGAGGAGGACCGAGATTCTTGCCGTGGGAGGAGGCAAGGGAGGGAGCGGTAAGAGTTTCGTGGCGGCCAATCTCGGTGTAAGCCTTTCGAGGCGAGGCCGGGCGGTTATCATGGTGGATACGGACCTGGGAGGAGCCAATCTGCATACCCTTCTGGGGTTGTCCCTCCCCGTGGCTACCCTGGACGATTTCATCAACGGGCGGATCAATAGTATCGAGGAAGTGATCGTAAGGACCGAGGTGCCCAATCTGGGGTTGGTTATCGGGGCACGGGACGTTCTGAACGCCGCAAACGCAAAGGTCCATCAGAAGCTCAAGATCATCCGGCACATTCAGAACCTCAAGGCCGACTATGTCATAGTCGATCTCGGGGCGGGAAACTCCTTCAATGTTCTCGACTTCTTTCTCATCTCCGATGGAGGCATGCTGGTGATCACCCCTGAGCCCACCTCGGTGGAGAACGCCTACCGGTTCATCAAGAGCGCTTTCTACCGGAAGGTGAGAAGGCTCACCCGCCACCAGGACGCCCGCCGAATCCTCGAAACTGCCATGGATCAGAGAAGCGAGAGGAAGATCAGGACACCTCTCGATCTGGTCGAAGCGGTCGAGGGGATCGATGAGGAGATGGGCCGGAGGCTCAAAGGCGAGATGGAGAGGTTCAGGCCGAAGCTTATCCTCAACCAGGTGAGAACCAAAGGGGATATGGAGGTCGGATTTTCCATGAGGAGTTCCTGCCTCCGTTTCTTCGGGATCCATCTCGACTATTTCGGCTACGTCGCCTACGACAACGAGGTATGGGAGTCGGTGCAACGGAGAAAGCCCATCGTACTGGAACGGCCCTATGCGAGGGCGTCGAGGTGCATCGCTGAGATCACAAACAGGCTCATAAGGCAAGAGCAAGCCGCCTCTGGGTAGCAGCCGTGAAGCGTCTCGAAAACCTGAACTATTACGAAATCCTCGAAGTCGATCCTCGGGCGAGTCAGAGTGAGATCCGAGAGGCCTATGAGCGGGCAAAGAAGACCTACAGCCGTGACTCGATTGCCGTCTATTCGCTCCTGGAGGAGGACGAGATTCGGGAGGTGTCCAGGCTCATCGACAAGGCATATGAAACGATCGGCAACGACAGGACCCGGCGGGAGTACGACAAGCTCATCGGCCGTGTCGAGGGAGAGGGGAGGGCAGGGGGAGGGTCCCTCATTGACGGCGATCTGCTGCGTTCGGCGAATCATGTCAACCCGGGCGGCCAGGAGCGTCCGGGGCAAGACGAGCGGGAGAAGATCGAAGGGATAATTTCCGAGGAAGGGTTCGAGTACAGCGGGCCGGCTCTTAGAAGAATCCGGGAAACCCTCGGAATCGATCTCAATGAGATCTCGAGGCGGACCAAGATAAGCGGTACAAACCTCCGCCTGATCGAGGAGGAGAACTACGGTCGCCTTCCGGCCCTGGTCTATCTGAAGGGCTTTATCAGGGAATATGCCCGGTACCTCGGCCTGGATGCCCTCCGGGTCGTCGAGGATTATGTGAAGCGGTATTATGAACGGGAGCGGGAAGACAGGGACATGAATCCGGGTTCCGGCTAGAAGCGCGAAAGCAGAAGCGAGCCGGGCCCGGGGAGTGGAGAAGCAGCACCATGGGAAAGCTGAATCTGATTGTGAAGGTGAGAGACACGACGGAGGGCGAGGTTCGGAAAGCCCTCAAGGGGGCGGGAATCGAGGTGGTGAGTGTCGTGGCCCTTTACAAAGAGAAGGAAGAGAAGCCGGACAAAAAGGACCAGGGAGGGTGACTGCCGGGCATCACCGCGGGTGCCTTGCTGGCAGGGCTTTGTCTGAAATCCCCGAGTCTCTCGCAATCTGTTTTTCTCTGGTGACAGGGTCTTGAATCCGGAAGTCCCCTGGGGATCTCGTCATGAAGGAAGGAACACGCCTCTCCATGTGTGCGGGCGTTTTCCTGGTTTCTCTTGCGGCTCTCTCCTTTGAACTCGTCTTGAGCCGGCTCTTCTCGGTAGCCCTCTCCCACCATTTCGCCTTCATGGTGGTAAGCCTGGCCCTGCTCGGATACGGGGCGAGCGGCTCTTTTCTGACTGTCTTTCCGTCTCTTCTCCGCAAAGGACCGGCCCGATTGTTGGCCTTCTCGGCCATGCTTTTTTCCATAACCTGTGTGGGGGCATATGCGGGGGCGAACAACATCCCCTTTGACCCCTTCCGTATGTCCTGGGATCGTTTTCAGCTTCTATACCTGCTCGCTGACTACCTCTTGTTGAGCCTCCCCTTTTTCTTTTCCGGCCTCTGCGTCTCGGCTGCCCTCGTCTATCTCGCCGAGGAAGCGGGGACGATTTACTTCTTCGATCTTGCCGGAGCAGGGGGCGGGGCTCTCTTGATTCTCGTTCTCTTCGACCGGTTTGGCGGGCAGGGGGCGGTTGTCGTCCCTGCCATGATAGCTGGACTGGGAGGGTTGATCTTCGGGTTGAGGAGTCTCTCCCGCCGGTGGACCACGATTGTTTCTTCAGTGGTGCTGGCGTCCATGGCCCTGTTGCTGTGGATGAAACCGGGCGTGCTCGAGACGAGGATCTCGCCTTACAAGAGTCTCAAGGTGGCCCTCTGGCACCCCGCGGCCAGGATCCTCGAGACCAGATGGAACGCCTTCTCGCGGGTCGATGTGGTCGAGAGTCCTGCAGTTCGATTCGCTCCAGGACTGAGCCTCGGTTTTCAGAAACCTCTCCCCCCACAGCTCGGGGTGGCCGTCGACGGGGACAACATGACGGCCATCACCCGCTACGACGGCCGAAAGGCTCCTGTGGCTTTTGTCTCTCATCTGCCCGGGTCCCTTGCCTACTGGATAGGAGAGAGGGACCGGGTTCTGGTGATTGACCCCGGAGGTGGGCTCGATGTACTGATGGGCTTGGTCATGGGAGCCAAGAGAATCGACGCGGTCTTCGACAATCCCCTTGTGCTTGAGATGGTCTCCGAAGATTATGGGGCCTTCGGTGGCCATCTATTCAGGGATCCCAGGGTGGTTGCTTCCGTGAAGAGCGGCCGGAGTTTTCTCAGGCAGACCGGGCTCTCCTATGACCTGATCCAGTACTCACCCCTCAGCAGCCTCGGAGCGTCGTCGACTGGAATAGGGGGGATTCGGGAGAGCTACATGTTCACGGTGGAGGCCGTAATAGACGCCTTCAACCACTTGAAACCGGAGGGGATTTTCTCGGTTACCCAGTATCTGCTGCCCCCTCCCAGGCAGGAGATAAGGCTGGTTCAACTCGTCTTGGCGGCCCTTGCCAGGATCGGGGTTCCCGGGCCGGAACTCCACCTGACCGCAATCCGGAGCTGGGGTACTTTTACCCTCCTATTGAAAAGGACCCCTTTCTCCCGGAGGGACATCCAGAGGGTGAAGGATTTTTGTGAAAGGGAGAGGTTCGACACGGTCTACTTCCCCGGCATAGAGGAGGTTGATGCCAACAGGTTCAATCGATTCTCCCGCCCCATCTACTTCGAAATGGTTCGGAGTCTCCTTTCCGAGGAAACCAGGAAGCGTCTTTTCCGGGAGTATCTCTTTGACTTGAGGCCTGTTACAGACGACGACCCCTTTTTTTTCAACTTCTTCAGATGGCAGAAGATGGTTCCCCTTTACAGGGCGATCCACGAGAAATGGCAGCCCTTTCTGGAGGGGGGGTACCTGGTCCCGGTTGTTCTGGTGGAGTCGATTGCCGCCTCTGCCCTCCTCATTCTATTGCCGCTCCTCCTGAGAAAGCGAAGCAATTCAAAAGGAAGACGCAGTGGCCGGGCCTCGGTCCTTGCCTACTTCGCCTCTCTGGGGTTGGGTTACATGCTGGCGGAGATCGTCCTGATTCAGAAATTGATTCTCTTTCTCGACCATCCTGTCTATGCAATGGCCACGGTCACTTCCGGACTGTTGGTATCATCCGGCATCGGGAGCCTCCTATCCCAAAGGGTGGCGGATCGTAGGTTGAGAGCTTTCCTGTCGGCAATCTGTTTCGTTGTAGGTCTTCTGATCTGGGGGTATCTCTTGATCCTCCCCCCGGCGGTGGACCGCTTCCTCGGGTTCGGAATCGGGATTCGTGTGGCCATTGCCCTCTTGCTGGTCACGCCTCTTGGTCTGGTTATGGGGATGCCCTTCCCCCTGGGTGTCAGGCTTTTGAAAAGGACCGACCCGCCCGTTATTGCCTGGGCCTGGTGTGCCAATGGCTGCTTTTCCGTAATCGGTGCCGTCCTTTCCGCTGCCTTGGCACTGGTGGTAGGCTTTTCAGGGGTCTTCACGGCGGCGGGAACGGTCTATCTTGTAGGAGGGGTCGTCTCATTTTCCTTTCCGGGCCTCACCTATCATGGGGACGAAGCTGACACTCCCCAGGTGTCGGACGGCTAGGCCATCGGGTTTCTTCTCCACCAGGGTGAGGGTCTGCCAGTAAGTGGTGCTTCCCACCGGGATGATCAGCCGGCCTCCCACTCGCAGTTGCTCTATGAGGGGGGGCGGGATGTGGTTGGCCGCACAGGTGACCAAAATGGCGTCAAAGGGGGCGTAGCGCTTCCACCCAAAGTACCCGTCACCGTGTTTGACCTTTACATTCACGTAACCCAACTCCTCCAGCACGGCCTTTGCCTTCTCGGCCAACCCCTTGCGGATCTCGATGGAGTAGACCTCCGGGGTCAGTTCGGCCAGGACGGCGGCCTGATACCCGGAGCCGGTTCCTATTTCCAGGACACGATCTCCGGGTTTCACCCTGACCGATTGGGTCATGAGGGCAACGACATAGGGCTGGGAAATGGTCTGGCCTTCGGCAATTGGCAGGGGGTGGTCCCTGTAGGCCGCTGGCCACAGCTTCTTGGAAACGAAGCGGTGGCGCGGGACCTTCTCCATAGCGGCCAGGACTCGGGGATCTGTGATGTCCCTGCCCTTCAGATCCCTTTCCACCATGAGATGCCTGGCCCGGGCCAGGGAGGGGTCCTCGGCTCTGGCGAGGAATGGAATGAGGAGAAGGACCAAGCCGATAAGAGAGAGTCGTCTTCTTGCTCTGTTTCTTTTTGGCTGGATCATTGATCTTTCAGGGAGCCGGTTTTTTTCTCCGGTGATCTCGGAGCCCGCAGCCCCCGTCGGGCTTGTCACTCGTGTGCGCCGGCGAAACGGTGCGGCCGTCTGGATCGACAGGGCCGTGTGAGAGACCGGTGGTCTCCCACCCGGGTCAGTTCTTTCGCTCGACCACGTAATCCGCCAAGGCCAGGATCGCCGTCTTGGCGGGTGAGGGATCGAAGCCGGCAAGGCATTGCTTGGCCCGTGCCACAAAGGACTTTGCCCTCTCAACCGTGTAATCCGTCCCCCCGTGCCTGTCGATCATTTCTGCCACCAACATGAAATCCTCTTGGGTGATGGGATCCGAGAAAAAGGCCTCTTCCAATCTGTTTCTCTCCTCGGCCGTACACTTTCGGAGTGTATGGATCAGGGGGAGGGTGACCTTCCCTTCCTTGAGGTCGATCCCTATGGTCTTGCCGAATTCCTTCTCGTCTGAGATGTAGTCGAGGGTGTCGTCCACCAGTTGAAATGCAATACCCAGATTGAGGCCGAAATCGCTCATGGCAGCCTCCTTGTCCGGGCCCACGCCGCCGAGGATCGCACCGATCCGGCAGGCTGCCGAGATGAGAGCGGCTGTTTTCCGGTTTACGATGGTGATGTACCCCTCCTCTGCCAGGGAGAGGTCGCTCGTCTTGATCAGTTCCTGGATTTCACCTTCGGCGAGCTTGGTACTCGCATCAGAGAGGACCTGCAGGATACGGATATCCCCGTCTCTCACCATGAGGGAGAAAGACTTGGAAAAGAGGAAATCCCCGACGAGAACGCTCGCCTCGCTTCCCCATACGGAGTTGGCCGAAGCGCTGCCCCGCCTGAGGGCCGCATCGTCTACTACATCGTCGTGGAGGAGGGAAGCGGTGTGGATGAACTCGATGATGCTCGCCAGGGGGATATGCCGGTCTCCCTGGTAACCGCACAGCTTTGTGGCGAGGATCAGGAGCATGGGACGGAACCGTTTGCCGCCGCTGCCGAGAAGGTATTCGCCGATCTTTGATATGAGCTTCACATCGGAATCGAGATTCCTCTTGAACTCCGCCTCGACACGTAGCAGGTCGTCTTTGACAAGATCGTGGATAACAGGATTCATCGGATTTGGATAGTTCCTTGAATTTACTGCAATATTCAATCAAGAATATCGGATTCTCCAGGAATTGTCAAAACAATTCTCCCCGTTGACTTTTGGAGAACACCCTTGCCTCCGAGCGACATTGCGGAAGCGGTGGGGTACCCATCAAGGGTGAGCGGGGAGGGGAAAGCCCCGCCTTTAGAGCGGGGAAGGGGCAGGAACTGCCCACCCGCGAACCTTGATAGGGTCACCGCGTGAGCTCAGGAGCGAGGGGACGAGGGTGTTCTCCTGCCAAAACAGAAAAAAATCGTGAAGTCATAAACTCTTGCAAGAATCCTCGGCCCAAAACTCAGGAACTCCGCAATTCTCCCTGCCCGAAAAGCCGGGAGCCTGGGGCGAACGGGCAATCCCCCGGGAAGGTTTCCCCGCCGGCCTCCGGGCTTTTCCCTGATCTCTCTCATGATTCTTGAAGCGTCTTGTAAATCTCATCGATCTGGCTGGTGGAGCTCCCCTCCAGATCGTGAACAATCAGGGGCGCCAGGACTCTCAGCTCCCCCCGGCCACCCTTGACCGCCTCGGCCAGGACGAGTTTGGCCTCTTCAGAGGCACTGGGATGAACGAGCCGGATACGTTTGGGTTCGAGGTCTGACCGCCTCATTATCGAAAGCATGTCTGCCAGGCGCGACGCCGGATAGACCACGTAGAAGCGTGCCCTGGTACGCAGGAGGGAAGAGGCGGCTCGCGCCATATCCTCGAGGGATCCTAGAATCTCGTGTCTTGCAAGGGCCTTTTGGGGGTCGGGGTTGATCCGGCCCGTTTTGAGCCGGCGGTAGGGGGGGTTGCTGATCGCAACATCAAAGGAGCTGCTGCCCAGGCTCCCGCCAAGGTCCCGTACGTCCCGGTGGACGAGGGTGACGGTCCCCTCCAGGCCGTTGATCAGCACGTTGCGCCGGGCCAGATCAAGGAGTTCACCCTGCACCTCGACACCTACGATACTGATCCGTATTCCCCTTGCAGCCAGAAGGATCGGGATCACGGCGTTCCCAGTGCCCAGATCGACCACGCGATGACCTTCATTCAGGCGGCAGAAAGAGGCAAGCAGTATCGCATCGAGGCAGTAGCGGTAACCCCTCTTCTTCTGGATAAACCTCAAACCCCTGCCCGGCAGGAACTCGATGGTTTCGTCTTCGTGGACAGGTACTTCCAACCTTCTCTCTCCTCTTCCCACAGGCGGGCCATCTTAAGTATCACATCCCCAGGCGGACTGTCAATACAAGCCATGAGGGGAACTCCTCGAGCCATGAATGCCGGACTTCCGACATATCATATCAATCGAAACAGGAACAAGCGGAATCGATGGCTACAGGAGAGAGTGGACTGTATCTTGATCTTCCTATGCACCGGCCTTGCAGTGCTCCCACAGATAGGCGACCAGGTTGGTCAGGCTGCAGCTCAAGAGGATGACGTACTTGTCTCCGGCTCCGGCATAGATGACCAGTCTGTTTTTTCGGACAAAAGCACCTACCGGAAAAACGACGTTAGGCACGTCCACCGGATACCGATCATCACCGTGCAGTTCATAAGGGGCTGATGGGATATAGATCGGTTTTCTGGTTCGGCAGAGTACCTCTCTCGGATCGTCAAGGTTCAAGAGAGCCGCGCATATGGAATACCCTCTCTCGATCTTTTCACCCAGCCCGTATGCTTCACAGATATTGTCCTCTATCTCTCCAACAGCATGATAGATTACCAGCCAACCCCTGTCGGTCTTGATCACCTGCGGCCCTGGGCCGATTTTCTCATTTTCGTGAGGGTAGCGCCCGGCTTCCAGGATCAGATTCCGGCTCCTTCTCTCATAGATTCTCTCCCAGAGTCTGACGTGCCTGGAAGGATGGAGCAACTGATCCCTGCCGGCTTCAAGACAATCCAGGTGAATGCTGGGATGGAAGCGCAGCAGCACGTAGTGGAGGCCGTTCACGGGCTCAGAGAAGGGGACGGCGTTGCGGGAATCAAAAGATTCCACCATGCCTTGATAGGTTATGTCTACGAAATCCCTGGTCGCGTACACGGCGATACGGTCCGCATTGCCGCCCTTGAACGGAGGCTTGACCTTACCACAGCCGACGAGCACAGACCTCCGGCCATACTTGACGATCCTGATGTCCTCTATACCGTGGGTGAAGTCGTGATGATCGGTGCCGTCGCCCCGAATTACCGTGTTGTGGAGTCTGACAAAATGGATGCCGTCTTCGCTCACCAGAGGCCAAACCTCGGAGACATAGTCTTCCATGCAGGGGCGTTCGGTGCCGAGTGTTTCGTCGAAAAACGTGCCCTTTCGATACCCCCGGTGGCATCTCGGCATTAGGATGACCTTGTCCTGAAAGATCTCAGCCCCACCGTTGAAGACGGCTCCTATCTTCCGCTCTCCCCTGTCATACCAGGTGAGCCGCAAGTCTTGGGGTTTTAGAATGGGATTGTCTCCATAGGAACTCAGTCTGAATATGGTCTCTCCCGACTCGATTTGAATCGATTCGCCACCCTCTAGTTCCTGGAGAGAGTGATCCAAGGCGGCCTTCATACCGGCACCTCTCGGAGAAATACCTTCTTCGATCCCCCTTCGATTATCCAGGGCAAGCAATCCCCTTTTCTTCTCCTCTCCGTCATAGGTCAACTCCTTCCTGAAGAGGCCCACACCGCAGGAGGCAATAACACCTGAACGGTCTTTTGTCTTTGACCTCCAGGGGACGACACATCTCCACGACGAGCCTCACGTGATCTGGCAGGCCTAAGGGGAAGAAGGGGGCGGCCCTTGGTTCGACTCGCGGTTCTGCTCAAGAAAGACATCCCTTCTGAGGCCCACGGAACTCCGGAGCGTCTGCCGCAGGTCTTCCACAATGGCATATGAGCAGGGGATAATGATGAGGGTTAGGACCGTGGAGATCGTCAGTCCGAAGATGATGGAGATGGCCATGGGGGAGAGGAACTTGGCCTGACCGGAAGCGAAAAAACCCAGGGGTGCAAGGCCTGCCGCCGTGGTTATGGTGGTCAGAATGATTGGACGCAGGCGGAGCTGGCCGGCACTCAAGAGAGCCTGGAGCAATGGTGTGCCCTCACGTCTGAGTTCATTGACAAAGCTGACGAGAATGAGCGAGTCGTTTACCACCACTCCGGCCAAGGCCACCATGCCCATCATGGAGAGGATCCCGAAGGAGAGTCCCATGAGGGCGTGACCCAAAATGACTCCGTTGGCCGCAAAAGGAATGGCCAGCATGACCACCAGGGGTTGAATGTAAGACTTGAACAGAGCCCCCAGAATGAGGTAGATGAGAAGCACTGCGACCAGAAAGCTCTTCATCAGATCCTGCATGGACTGTTCCATCTCCCTACGTTTGCCCTTGAACTCCAGTTTGTATCCCGGATATTGAGTCTGGAGGTCCGCAAAGTTCTCTCGCACCTCGCCGGTGATCTCCAGAGTATTCCCCTCCTTTTCATCCACGTCTGCCAGAACCGTGATAGATCTTTTCTGGTCGGCCCGGATAATCTTGGCACTGCCCGGCGCGTGCATCAGTCCGGCCACTTCAGTGAAATAGACCTTCTCGCCGGTGGGAGTGGTGAGTACGAGATCTTCCACCCGGGATGGGCGATCTCGGAACCCCTCGGGGTACTTCACGATGATAGGGATGTCTTCGCCGGCTCTCAGGATCTTGGAAAACTCGGCCCCATGGAGACTGCTCCGAACCTGCCTGGCAATGGAGGCCACGTCCAACCCCAGGCCTCTTGCCTCCGGGCGGACCACGATGCGCAGTTCCCTCTTCCCAGGCAGAAAGTCGTCGCGGATATCTTTGGTGCCGGGAAAGGTCGCCAGGAATCCTTTCAGTTTCCCGGCGATCTCCTGGAGGATCGGGAACTCATCCCCTACCACGCGTATCTCGATGGCAGCACCGCCTGGCCCGGCCTGGGGTTTGAAATACTGAATCTTGGTCGCCCCCGGCATCCCCTCGGTTCGCGCGCGTAGCTCATTGATGATTTCCTGGCTGGAGCGATCCCGTTTGTGGGCCTCTGTCAACTCCACGATGATCTGGCCTCCATTGGATCCCCGGACAACCCGATTCACATCCAAGAAGATGAGTCCCACGTTGGACGCCACGGATTTCAGTTCCGTGGGTGGGAGGGTTTCCATAAGGATTTTTTCGATCCGGGCGATTACGTCTCTTGTATCCTCGATCTTCGAGGTGACAGGGGTTTCAACGTTGATGAAAAACTGCGTCGATTCGAACTCATGGAAGAGGGTGAACGGGATTCGGGTCAGAGCGAAGGTCACCATGAGGGCCGTGATCCCGAGGCTGGCAGCCAGACTCACGTGCTTCCACCGGAGGCAGAGTGCAAGGAAGCGGACATAGCGCTTTCGAACCGCATCGAGCCATTGTTCCGATCGAAGTGATAGCCCTGCTCGATGCTTCTTGGGGGACCACTCCGCCAGGTGGGAGGGAAGAATCACCAGGGCCTCCATGAGGGAGGCTATCAAGGCGAAGGTGACCACCTTGGGGATGACAGACATGAACTTGCCCGTGGTCCCGGTCACCAGGAGCATGGGAAGGAAAGCCGCGATCGTCGTGACCACCGTGGCCACCACCGGTCCCAGCACCTGTTGTGTGCCCAGAACCGCCGCCTCCTGAGGCGGAAGCCCTTGTTCCAGATAACGATACGTGTTTTCCGAGACCACGATGGCATCATCCACGATGATCCCCAGCACCAGGATCAGGCTGAACATGGAGATCATATTCAGAGAGATACCAAAGGCCTGCATCAAGAGTAAGGCACCCGCGAAAGAGACCGGGATCCCCAGCGCGGTCATCCCAGCCACCCGGAAGTTGAAGAATATGCAGAGGATGGCGAGAACCAAGCCAAAGCCGGCCAGGCCGTTTCGCTTCAGTGTGTTCAGCCGATTCTTGATATAGACGGAAAAGTCGTTGAAGACGTCGAGGTGAACACCGGGGGGGAGACGTTTTTCATATTGGGCGACGAGCTCCCGGACGGCCCTGGAAATGGCAATGGCATCGCCTCGTTTTTCCTTGCCTACGGCCAGGTTCATGGCGGGCTGGCCGTTGAAGCGGCCAAAGGTCACGGGTTCTTCGAAGTGGTCTCGCACCCGGGCCACCTGAGATAGAGTGAGGACGTTCCCTTGAGGATCCGACCGGAGAATGACCCCTTCAAGACCTCGCGCCTCTAGGATTTCCCCGACTGTCCGAACCAGGAACTCCCCCCGGTCAGTTTTGATGGTTCCGCCCGGAAGGTTGAGATTCCGGGCCTCCAGGGCTTTCCCGATGTCCTCGAGACTCAGTTGGTATTGTTCCAAGCGCCTGGGGTTCACCTCGACCCAGATCTCACGGTCCCTTGCACCGGAGAGATAGACCGAGCCCACACCAGGAATCTCGCGGAGATCGTCCTGCACATCCTCGGCGATCTCCTTCATGGTCAATTCAGGCAGATCACCAAACACGGAGACCGTGATGATCGGGAAGGCGTTCTTTATTTCACTGACCACCGGATCTTCCGCATCATCCGGCAGGTCCTCGATACTGTCGATGGCCGAAGAAATATCGTTGAGAACCCTGTTCAGATCCGCATAATCGGAGACTTCAACCGTAATAAGAGAAAAGCCTTCCTGTGATTCCGAGTAGATATTGTCCACCCCGTCGATGTCCGCAATCTCGTCCTCGATCTTGATGGTGATGAGCTTCTCCACCTCCTGCGGGGAGGCCCCTGGGTACTCTGTCCTGATGGCAATGGAATCTAGGGAGAACTCCGGGAACATCTCCCGGGTGATCGAAAGGTAGGTCAGGACTCCTGCCACCAGGATCACCATCATGAGAAGGTTGACAAAGACCGAATTGCGCACGAAGTAGCGGATCATGGAATCGGTTGCCTATTCCGCTGGGCCTTGTGGGTTCTTGAGGGTGGAGCCTGGCGAGGACGCGGTCCATTGGACTGGTGTTCCGTTATGAAGCATCTCTTGGCCCCGTATGATCACGGACTCACCCGGACTGAGACCTTCGACCACCAGGGCCTCTTCCGAACCAAGGTCCCCGAGGACGAGGTCCCTTCTCTGGGCTGTCCGGGTCGAGTGATCCACCACATAGACATAAGTGCCCTGGCCGTCTTCCATGAGTGCATCCCGAGGGACGAGCAGGGCCTGATCCAGGGATAGGACGGGAAAGCGGACCCGGGCAAACATACCGGGCAGAATCATAGGCTTCTTTCCGTTGACCACTTTGACCTCAACGGCGAAGGTCCGGTTCTTTGGATCTGCTTCCGGGTATACGTGGATCACCGCGCCGTTGAAGACGGTCTCAGGATACGCCCTTGTGGCCACCTCCACACGGATCCCGGACTGGACGCGACCGATGAACTGGGATGGAATTCGGGCCACGACTTTGACCGAGGAGATATCAAGGACCGTGAAGAGCTTCTGGCCCGGAGCCACCTGGTCTCCTATTTCCACATAGCGGTTGCCGATAACCCCGTCGAAAGGAGCGCGAACGACCGTATCTTCCAAATCCTCTTGAGACCGGTCGATCTCGGCGCTGGCAGCGCTCAGGTCTGCCTGTATGGATTGGATTCGGGCCTGCCGGCTCTGTAGCTCGCTGCGAGCGTTTTCATACTCTGATCGACGGACCTCCATCTGGCTCTCGGCGAGTTCGAGTACCTTCTTGGAGATGAGTTCCTTCTCGAAGAGCTTCTGATTACGCTTGTAGTCGGATTGGGCCAACACCAGTCTCTGTTTTGCGATTCGATACATGATGGCCCGTCTTTTGTTCTCATTTCGCTCGATCTCCATGAGGGCCTGAAGTTTTCTGAAGGCAGCCCTGGCCTTTTGAAGGGTGAAACGGTACCGTATATCCTCGATTTTCACGAGCTCCTCGCCTTTTTCAACGGGGATTCCCGGCTCGGTGCCTGGAGCAAGCCTGACAATGGGCCCGGCTACCTGGGCGCTGACGGTCCCCTTGCGAAAGGGTCTGACCGTTGAATAGGCTTCCACCCACCGCGTGTAGGCGCGGGGGACGGCTTCGCGCGCCTCCACGGAGACGCGGCGAATCGGCTCCTGGAGGCGAGCTTTGCTCTCCTCATCGGTCTCGACGAGGAAGAGAATTCCTGCCGTCGTGAGAACCAGGATGAGGGATAAGAGGCCTCCGGAAATCCAGACTCTTTTTTGCATCCTACCCCCTGCACCAGACAACCACCCCAGTGTTCAATATACAGTTACTCAAATAGACGAGTCAAACCAAGAGAGGGGGACGTAGGTTCTGAAACAACTTGTCGATCAGGCCGCATGATTCGATCCGAAGGGGAGTGACAAAACCGGGAAAGCGATATAAGATTATCCGGTGAACTACTCCCGCAGGTTACGGAGCACCTGCCGCTCGTGTCACCATGATTCACGATTTCTATCTTAGGAACCCGACCCCAGAAGATAAATCTGACTGCATGTTGGAGGGAGAGGCCTATGATTTCCGCTCAGGAATTGACCATGCGCTTCGGCCCGGTCCTGGCATTGGATAGGGCGACCTTTGAGGTTCGGCCCGGAGAGGTTGTGGGTCTTCTCGGGCCCAACGGAGCGGGCAAATCCACGGCCATGAAGATACTCACCACCTACCTCTACCCGAGCGGCGGGGCTGCCACGGTCTCGGGCCACAGTATTCTGACCGAACCCCTCGAGGTCCGCAAGAAGATCGGGTATCTGCCGGAAATCCTTCCCCTCTATATGGACATGGAGACCCGGGACTATCTCGCCTTTGTCGGGAGGGCCAGAGGGCTGAGGGGTGAGCGTCTTGCCCGGAGAATGAGATGGGTCGTTGAAAAGTGCGGTCTAGGACCCATGTATCGCAAGATCATCAGGGAATTGAGCAAGGGCTTTCGCCAACGTGCGGCCCTTGCTCAGGCGTTGATACACGATCCTGAAGTTATCATTCTGGACGAACCCACGTCGGGTCTCGACCCGCACCAGATCCTGGAAATCAGGGAACTGGTCCGTGAACTGGGCAGAGAGCGGACCGTTATCCTATCCACCCACATTCTCCAAGAAGCAGAGGCTCTCTCCGATAGGCTTCTCATTATCAGCCGGGGCCGTATTGTCGGCAACGGCACATTGGAGGAGCTGCGAAAGGAGGCGATCGGCAGGGAAAGGGTGCGCCTCTGTGTCCTCTCTCCCCCCGGAGAAGTCCTTCAGGCGCTGGCTGAGGTCGGTGTGGGCGGAGCTCGGCTGGCGGACGACTCCCGGGGAATCAGCACCCTGACGGTTGAGGCCCCTGTTGGTTCTGATCTCGTGGGTCGGATCGGAAATCTCGCGGTGACGAAACACTGGGAGCTTCGCTGTCTGGCTTCTCAGCCGTTCAGCCTTGAGGAGATCTTTCTCGCTCTGGCCGAGCCGGAAAGTGCGGGGAGACCGACAGGAGGTGGGGCATGAGAAACATATGGATCATAACGCGGCGTGAATTGGCCGCCTACTACAAGTCGACTATCGGCTATGTCTATATGATCGTATTCCTGCTGGTTTCAGTGGGCCTCTACATCACCCCGTTCTTCACCTTCCCCCGGGCGGACATGCGGGGATTTTTCATGAGTCTCCCCCTGATTCTCTGTGTCTTCATCCCCGCGGTGACCATGCGTTCCTGGGCCGAGGAGCGGAAAGAGAACACCCACGAACTCCTCCTGACGTTTCCCATGACATCCCTCGAGCTCGTTCTCGGCAAGTACCTTGCCGGCTGTATCTTCTATGTGGTCACCCTGGCGAGCACCTTGACCATTCCCCTCATGCTTTCGGTTCTGGGCAATCCGGACATGGGTGCCATCACCTCCGCATACGTGGGGTCCCTGTTGTTGGGTTCCTTCTTTCTGAGTATGGGGATATTCTTCTCCGGCCTTTGCAAGGATCAGATCGTTGCCTTCATCCTCTCCCTTCTGGCATGCTTTGGGGTCTATCTGCTGGGAACGAATTTCATTGCCACCTATCTCGACAGCTTCCTGCCGGGGCTGGGATCACTCCTCAACGATGTGGTGGGTGTCACCGGCCACTATGACACCTTTGCCCGAGGGGTTGTAGAGGTGGGAGATTTGCTCTACTTTCTGATCTGGACGGCCCTGTTTCTCTTTCTCAACGGCTTCTATCTCGATGGTAGGAATCGGCCCCATCACAGGATAATCTTTTCCTCTGCTCTGGTTTTGTGCTTGGCTATCGGGCTTGTTTTCAACTATCTGAGCGCAACCCGTTCGCTGGGTCGTTTCGACCTCACGGAAGGCAGGATCTATACTCTTTCGGAGGCATCGAAAAAGATCCTGTCAGGCCTCAAGGTCCCTGTCCAGGTGAAGCTCTACATCACTCCCAGAGACAAGATGCCGACGGAACTGAAATCCCTCGAACAGGACATCCTCGACAAGCTCGAGGAGATGCGGGTCGCCTCTCGATCAAAACTCGTGTACCGGGTCATCCATATGGAGGCGGCCAATGTGCTTGCGGCGGAAAACAAAGGGGCAAAAGGAAAGGGAGAGTCCAAGGGAGAAGCCTTGGAGAAACGGCTGTTGGACAAGGGGATCAAACCCTTTTCCGTGCGGGCCCTGCGGCAGGATCAGTCCACAACACAGCTCATCTACTCCTCTATCGGCATTGCTTACAAGGACAAACCTGAGGAGATCATTCCGAGGATCCTGCCGATGGATCTGTATGACCTCGAATACCGCGTGGTCAACAGGACGTACAAGTTGGCCAGAGAGAAAAGACCAGTCGTTGCAATGGTGGCTCCAAAAACCGATCTCAATCTTTCTCCCCAGATAATCGCCCTTTACAAGAAGATGGGACGTCCCCTTCCCCGCGGTGAAGATCCTTACAGAACCCTTGAGAACCTCCTCGCCTATGAGAAGTACGACGTCCGGAGGGTCGGCATGACCCGAGATGATCCCCTGCCCGACAGGTACGATGCACTGGTTCTCGTCAACCCGAGGCGTCTCAACGACCGCCAGAGATGGGAGATCAACAGGGCCCTGGTCGCTGGGACTCCTGTTTTCATGGCGGTTCAGAACCACCGCTGGGATTACAAGATGGCCAAGGGCAGGGTCAATCTGGAAAGGATCGACGAAAGCCCAGGTATCAACGAGGTTCTGCAAGCCTCGGGCCTCTCTGTGGATGACTCGATCCTCATGGATCAGAACCACGAGGCGGTGACCATCTCCGATTCCTCCAACCCCTTCCAGGCCTTTTTCGGCGGTGTCTCCCTCAATCTGCCGACTCATATAGTGATCAATCCCGCTTCCATGAACCGGAATTTCTCTGTAACCTCAAGGCTGGGTCAGGTCTTCTTCCTCTGGGGATCTGCGATATCTCTTGACGAAGAGAAAATAGCCGAGCACAAGCTCAAGGTGACCCCTCTCATGATGACGAGCCGTCGAGCCTGGAAAGTGCCCGCTGAGAAGAAGCTTACAGAGGCTGACTTTGAAGGGCCGCCTGGTGGAGGGTTCAGCCAGTACCCTGTGATGGTTTACGTGGAAGGACAGTTCGCCGATGCATTTCGGGGCAGGGTCAGGCCGGATTGGCCCAAAGACAGAGAGTCCCCGGCGGAAAGGAAGGGGGGAGCCGAGAACCCCCAGGACAGGGAGGAGGAACCGGCGGTTCCTAAGCCGGGCAGATTGATCCTCGTGGGTGGGTCTCAGATGTTCAGGCGCGGTTTCCTGTCCCAGGGAAGCCTTGATCTATTTCTGAACGCCGTCGACGCCCTCGCCCTGGGAGAGGACCTGATATACATACGGGCCAAGAAACCCGTCGACCGGGCTATTGACAGGCCTTCGCCGGCTGTGAGGAACTTCTGGAAATTCGTGAACATGGGACTGGTCAACCTGTTGATTGCCGTTATCGGGGTAGGGGGAGGGTGGATTCGCAAGAAGAGACGGGAGGCGTATACGGTTCAGTACAGCCATGTATCTCCGCCCTGATCGAGGCCAATGGGACGGCGAGGAGACACCGGTGACTCGCTGTGGATGAGGGCTCTACGGTTCGGAGGTTATACATGAATCCAAGAAAACTCGTACCCCTGGTTTTTCTGCTCGGAATTCTGGTGATTCTCGCCTTTGTATTCGGCCGGAGGGAACCAAAGAAGGAACTCGGCCAGGAGGCCGGTTTCGTGCCCCTTGCGCCCCCGGGTTTTGTGGCCGGCCAGGTGGGGCGACTGGAGGTGTATCGGGGAGGCCGGAAGGAGAAGGGGGTACTCATCGAGAAGGAGGCTTCAGGATGGCGGGTGAAGAGTTATTTCAACGGCCCCGGGGACGGGGAGAGGGTTTCTCTCCTTCTGAAAGAACTCGGGACCCTTGAAGGGGAGTTTCGCGTCTCCGATCCTTCGGTGTTGGGGGATTTCGATCTGACCGAGGACAAGGCGGTCCACCTCGTCCTCTACCGGCAGGGAAGTGGGAAGCCCTGGTGGCACCTTCTCCTGGGCAAGAGCCTGCCGAATGGAGAGTTTGTCAGGCAGCAGGGCGAAGATCCGGTATATCTCATCGATCGGAACCTGCGGAGAGACCTGGGGTTTTTCGGGGAAGATGCCCGCAGGGGGGTGGAACAGACCCGGTGGGTCGACAAGACCATACTGGAATTCAAAGAGGAGGAAGTCCACCGGCTCTCCATGGAGTGGCCGGACCGGAAGTGTATTTTCGAGAGGCGTAAAAAGGGAGGTCCCTCCCCAGGAGGGGCAGAGGGAGGAGGCGGGCCTCAAGAGGGGGCTGGAGCCCGTGAAGGGTTTGAATGGGTCGTGGCAGGTCGTCCCGGTCCATTCCCTCTCAAGGAGAAAGTGGTGGGAGAGATTCTCGCGGCCCTGTCACGGCTCAGGGCCGTCGATATCGTGGACCCGAAGGAGAAAGAGGAAAAGGGCCTGGATGCCCCTCCTTTCAGGTGTACGATAGCCTTTGCCGGGGGAGGCACCAAGACCCTCGTCGCCTCCCATCCCGATCCCCTTCAGGACGGCTACATGGTGATAGAGGGAGGAGACGGAACGGTCTACCGGGTCTCCCGGTACACCTTTGATCGGGTTTTCAGGAAAGGGGCCGACCTGTTCGAGATCCCGTCTTTCTCCATCGACGGGGAATCGATCCGGACGGTCTCCCTCAGCTCTCCTGAAGAGACCCTCGTTCTGGAGAAAACCGGGGGAGGGGAGTTCCGGGTACTAAGGGGAAGCGTCGAGGGCGGGCAGGACCTGAACAAGAGGGGGGAGGTGATCTGGGAGACCCTCGACGGGCTGTCTCCTGCGGATTTTGTGGAGGCCCTGCCCGAGGCCGACAGGGGGCTTGAGGCGCCGCCGTACCAGGTGACGGTATCGATGAAAGGCGGGAAGCGCCATGTTCTCAGTTTCGGCAAAAGGGCCCTCGGCCTGCCTGGCCGGTACATGAAAATCGACGACAACCCTACCATATTCGTCATCGGCAAGGCCGACCTGGACAGGCTCTTTCCATAGAAAGGCGCGGAATCTGGGTCCCGGGTCTCGTGCACGAGGCAGAGGCCGTTGGAGATACTGGAGCTTCCGGGGTGTGGCCGACTATTTGATACTGAAAAAAGGCCCTTCATTTCTCCGAACATGAAAGACCACTCGCATTGACAGAAGGAGTCTTCTTCTGTACCGTTCGTTTTCAAGAACAAATCCAGTGTGGTACCGGGAAAGGCTTAAGGAGGCCTCGTATGCAAGTGGAGGGCGGACGGCGGATATACGGTGCGGCGATTGGCATTGCGATACTCGATCTCAAGTATCCTCTGATACCGGGGAATGTGGGCAATGCGAGCACCTACGATTTCCCGGTACGAATCAAGGTCATCAAAGGCTTGCATCATGCGCCCTCTCCGCCGATATACGATGAAAAGGGCGATTACACGCCCGATGTGAAGCGATTCGTCAGAGCCGTCAAAGAACTGGAACATGAAGGGGTACGGGCCATTGTTGGGTCATGTGGCTTCTTTGCCCTTCTACAAAAGGTGGCGGTCGAGGAGGTAAACGTTCCTGTCTTCACCTCTCCTCTGATGCTGATCCCGGTGATTTGCCGGATGATTCACCCGGAAAAGAAAATCGGCGTCATAACGGCTTCTGCCAAGAGGCTCACTCGGGCGTATTTGGAGCCTGTGGGAGTGGATGAATCAATGCCTCTCGTGATCGCAGGACTGGATGATTCAGATGAATTCAACGAAGTCCTGATGCAGGGCAGACGGGACATCCTGGATCCGGAGGCGTTGAGAAAGGACGTTGTGGCCGTGGCCAAGGACCTGGCGCGAGGCCATCCCGACGTTGGCGTTATCCTCTTGGAGTGCAGCGATCTCCCTCCCTTTGCCGCGGACATTCAAAAGGCGGTGGGGTTACCTGTATTTGATTTCATCGGCTTCATCAATGCGATCCAGCGAGCGGTGGTTCAAAAGCCCTATGTGGGAATCTTGTGAGGTCACAAACAGCGGGGCAAGACGAATGAAAGGAGACTCCCACACACCGGCGTTTAGAATCCTGAGTGGGAATCAGATCACCCGGATTCATGAGAAGACCCTCATCGTATTGGAGGAGATCGGGGTTCAGGTACTCCATGAGGAGGCCCTGGATATGCTGAAAGGCGCGGGGGGCAAGCTCCAGGAGGATTCGACCGTTCGCATTCCCCACCAGATGGTAGAGCGCGCCTTGAAGACGTCCCCAAGAACGTGTGAGATCTTCGATAGAGAAGGAAATAGTCGGATGATCTTGGACGGCACTCGGACCTATTACGGTTCTTTCTCAGACAGTTTTCTTATTCTCGACCACGAACTGGGAAGGGCTCGTCCGTTTCTCCTGCGCGATATTCGAACCGTGGTCAAGGTCATTGACGCCATGCCCAACATCCGTTTCATGACATGTCCCGGGATCCTTCCCCGGGAGGAGCCCGGAATGGCCCCCCGCCTTACTTTCAAGGAGTGCTTCAAGAACACGAAGAAGCCTTTCAGCTTTCACGGCGATCGAAACACCTGCACCGACATTATCAACTTTTGTCTCAGGGTTTCCGGTGGCCGGAGCGCTTTTCAATCCAAGCCTTTCATCTTCAGGGCAATCGAGCCGATCTCGCCGCTCCGCCACTCGCAGGAGGGAGTGGAAGGCATCCTGACCTGTGCGGACTACGACATCCCTCTCGTGTACTATCCTTATTGTCTGATGGGAGGAACCTCTCCGGTGACGATCGCGGGATCCTTGGTCCAATGCAATGCGGAGGTCTTGAGCGGGCTGGTCATCCAACAGCTCCGCAACCCAGGGGCCCCCTTCGTGTATGGAGCCATGCCCGCGCCCATGGACATGCGGACAACCACGGGCCTCTACGGCGCCCCCGAACTTCACCTGGCGATCGCCGCATCCTGTGAGATCGCAAGGTACTATGGCCTCCCTTTTTTTGGGACTGCAGGTGTTAGCGACTCGAAGCATCTCGACTATCAAGGTGTGATGGAAGCGACCATGTCATGTTTGATGACAGGCTTCAGCAGGCCTGATCTGGCCCACGATGTGGGGCTTCTCGACCACAGCAATATCGTTTCGCCGGAACTGATCGTGCTCACCAATGAGATCATCGACATGATTCAGCCGTTGGTTCAGGGCATCCCAGTGGATGAGGAAACGCTGGCCATCGATGTCATCAGAAAGGTAGGGCCGGGAACTCGAAACTTCATCCAGGAAGATCATACGTACCGGCATTTCAGATCCTTCTGGTATCCGGGACTCTTGGATCGATCGATGGAAGGTGAAACACCGGATCTGAGAGAAAAGGTCAAGGAGAAGCTGAGAGAAATCCTGAGGCACCACGAAGCGGAACCGCTGCCAAGGGACGTGGCTCAAGGTCTGGAGCGGCTCGTTCCTGGCTAGCAGCGACCGAAAAACCCTGCTCCTCGCGCTCTAAACAGCCTTTCTGACCCGTTGCGGGGCTTGCCATGGTGAGGGCAAGGCCTTGCAGGGACCTCGGGCATCTCGGGGAAGTCGGCTCAGGGGTATCAAGAAGTTGCCTGAGAACCTACGTCCCCTTCTTTTTCCTAACCCCCCCTCTCGAGAAGGTCAGCTTATACCTCCATCTCTACCCCCTGTCCACTCCCCCTCGGTTAGATTCTTAAATGACAAGACCTTACCCCTTAAGTTAGATTTTACGTGATTCGATTCGGAGGGTTGACAGCAAAAGGGAGGGGTGATAGGGTGTGGACGAACCACCAGACCATCCGCTCGGCGATCCGATGGAGCCGGCGGCACGAAGGACCCACATAATCCGGGGAGAAAGGCGATATGGATCTGGACAGACTCTTTAGCCCCCTTTCGATCGGGGAATTGCAAGTGCCAAACAGGATTGTCATGCCGCCCATGGCGACCAACTATGCCAGCCCGGAGGGTTTTCCCACGGACCGGCAGATCGCCTATTATGTGGAGCGGGCAAGGGGAGGTGTGGGATACCTCACCGTCGAGCACACCGGTATCCTCCAGCAGGGCAAGGCAAGCCCCAACATGCTGCTCATCAGCACCGATGAACATGCTTCCAGGATCCAGAGGCTTGTTGAAGCCGTTCACCAGGCCGGGGGCAGGATTCTCGTTCAGATCAATCATGCGGGGAGACAGACGTCGTCGGCCGTTACGGGACGCCCCATCGTTGGACCTTCTCCGGTCCCGTGCCCCACAAGGAAGGAGGTACCCAGGGAGCTTTCCCGTGCCGAAATCGAAGAAATCGTAGAGGCCTTCTCGGCGGCTGCGGAGAGGGTCAAGATGGCAGGCGCCGACGGGGTGGAGCTCCATATGGCCCACGGGTATCTGATCTGTTCTTTTCTCTCACCTTTTTCCAATCGGAGAGAGGACGAGTACGGAGGTGATATAGACGGCCGGGCGAGGTTCGCACTGGAGGTTCTCAGGTCGGTTCGGAGCCGGGTGGGTCCGGAATTTTCCATCAGTTGCAGGTTGAGCGGCGATGAGTACGTGGATGGCGGCTTGACACTCCGGGATACCAGACAGATTGCCGGGATGCTGGAAAGGGAGGGGGCCGATCTTCTCCATGTGTCGGCCTGTAACGCTGCCTCGGGCTACTTGAATCATCCACCTTACTATGTGGAAGAGGGGGTCTTCGTTCACCTGGCTCAGGCCGTAAAGTCGGAGGTCAAGATTCCGGTTATTACGGCAGGGAGAATCAGAAACCCCGTCATGGCCGACAGGATCGTCCGGGAGGAGAAGGCGGATCTGGTCTCCATGGGGAGAGCCCTGATTGCAGATCCCCACATGCCGGAGAAGGCGCAACAGGGCCGGTTCGAGGAGATAATTCCCTGCATCTCCTGCAATCGCTGTATCCAGACCCTGAGAAAAGGGGAGGTCAGGTGTACCGTAAACCCGGAGACAGGCAATGAAGAGAGATTCCGCCTCTCGAAGACGGCCCGGCCCAAAACCGTCTGGGTTGTCGGCGGGGGGCCGGGAGGTCTCAAGGCGGCCGAGGCAGCCGCCTCGAGGGGGCATCGGGTAACCCTTTTTGAGAGGAATCATACCCTGGGCGGAAGGATGAGGACCGCTGCCGTGCCGCCGAAAAAGTCGATCCTGAACGATTTCCTCGATTTCCTCGAGGGCCGGGTCAAGAGGCTGGGGGTAGCCCTGGAGCTGGGAAGGGAGTTTACCGAGGACCGCCTGACTCCTGCCGGACCGGACGTGGTAATCGTTGCCACAGGAGCAGTGCCGCGCTTTCCAAACTGGAAAGGGATCGAGGAGAGCGGGGCCCTCTCTGTAGAAGCCGTCCTCGGGGGAGAGGCGGAGACGGGAGGGAGGGTCTTGGTCGTGGGAGGTGGGGGCGTAGGTGCAGAGACTGCGGATTTTCTATCCGAGACAGGTAGGGAGGTGACTCTGGTCGAGATGCTCGATGAGATCGCATCTGACCTGGTAACACATCTCAAGCACTACCTCTCGGAAAGGCTTACCAGAAAGGGGGTGATCATCCTGACTTCGACCAAGGTGACGGAACTGGGAAGAGGCTATGCCGTGGTTGAAGACTGCCGCGGGGCTCGAAGGATCGGTGGATTCGACAGTATCGTTCTGGCTGTTGGCTCGAGCCCGGACGACCGCCTTGCCAAGAGCCTCGAAACGATGGTTCCGGAACTCCACGTGATCGGGGACGCCTTGGAACCGAGGGAGGCTCTGGAAGCCTTGTACGAGGGAGAGGAGATCGGCATGCAGATATAGGCCGCCTCTGGAGGCGCCGGAGATTTCAGTCTGAGAGGAGGTGAAAGAGAGAAATAGGATAGGGAGGTGATGGGGAAGAGCGATCTTTTGATCCTGCCAGGATCGGCTTCCCAGGTGGCAATCGAGGCGGGCACCGTGTGACAGCGGCTTGTCGCCTGGCAAGGAGAACTTCAGAAAGGGGGTTAAGGAGATGAATCGTAAGAAGATATCCACGGGAATTGTCGTTTCCATGTGCCTTTCCCTGGTGATTCTTGCAGGGACGGCTTTTGCAGGGAAAAAGGTGATCCATGTATGGCATACCGAAACCAACCCTCTCACCAGGAAGGCGATCGCCAACATCGTGGCCAGGTTTGAGGGGTCACACCCGGATGTAAAAGTGGAGGCAGAGGCACTTGCATGGGGGGATCTGGAGGGAAAGATAATGGCAGCTCTGGCAGCCGGCTCGCCGCCCGAGCTTTCCCACGGCCAGCCGATCACCTGTGCGGCGCTCCAGTCCAAGGGATTGCTCTTGCCCCTCGATGAAGTGGTCGAGTCTATCGGTGAGGACAACATCTGGGAGCAGATAAAGAGAGTGGGCAAATACGGGGACCATTACTACGGGCTTGTCCACGCCGCAGGCACTTCCCTCTTGATCTACAGAAAGGACCTTGCTCGAAAAAAGGGGCTGGAGGGTCCCTAGACCTGGGATGACCTGCTCCATGTCGCCAAGGAACTCACCATGGACACCGATGGGGACGGAAAGATCGATATCTACGGTCTGACCATCCCCGGGGACAATCTTTTCATCAATATCCTGATCGGGGAGCTGACCAAGGCAAACGGGGGAATCCTTTTCGACGACAGGAACCGGCCCCATTTCACAGACAAGACGATGATCGAAGTGCTCAAATTCCTGAAGAAGCTCACTCGATATATGCCGCCCGGCTGGGAAGGGGACGGATACAGGGAGACCTTTGCCAATATGTACGGCCAAAAAGCGGCTATGATGTATCAGGGCTACGGCAGGGGAGCCTCTCTGATCGAGCAGTATGCTCCTAAGGATATGGCCAATACGGACTACTTCGACGTGTGGGTGAAACCACACGGCCCCAGCGGTACGAAACCGGCTGCCCAGGTGGATGAGGAGTCATGGATGCTGTTCAAGGGTTCCAAACATCCCGAGGAGGCCATCGAGTTCCTGAAGTTCTTCTACCAGGACGACAACTACCTCGAGTACATTCAGTCGGTGCCGATCCATTTCTTCCCCATCACCAAATCCCTGAGAAGAAGCCAGGCATACCTGGAAACCCCCATGATCAAGAAGTGGAAGGGGTGGCTCGACGTGCAGGAGTACTATCTGGCCAATGACCTGGCCAAGCCGACGCTCGTGATAAACTGGAGCGATCTTTCGGATAAACCGTATCTGATGGACATTCTGGGCTCTGGGATACTGAGAGATATGGTCATGGAGGTCACCAAGGAAGACGTTGCCCCGGAGAAAGCCGCCGCAAAGGCTCAGAAAAGGGCAGAGGAACTCATCCGGGACAAGGGTTACGCCAGATGGTAGAATGACCTTGGAACCGGTGTTGGGAGGGTGGGGTTTCCTCTCAACACCTCCCTTTGGATAACCAGAGGACAGGACGAATCAAGGATGCGGTTGAGTCCTCAAAAGGCGGGGATCGCGCTTATAAGCCCTTCCCTTATGGTGATAGGTTCCCTGCTCGTCTATCCGGTGATCTACGGAATCTGGCTCAGTTTCTTCAAGAAACACTCTTTTTTCCCGGAACAGAGATTCGTGGGCCTGGGCAACTATATCTATCTCCTGACCGATCCGGAATTCTGGACGAGCATCTGGTACGGCACCGTCTATTCGGTGAGCACCATTGTCCTCCAGATCCTGGTGGGAATCGCTGCAGCGCTCGTTCTCAACGAGGCTTTCCGGGGGCGGAACTTCGTCCGCGGAGTGGTACTCTTCCCGTATATGATCCCCACCGTGGTCGCCATCATTCTCTGGAAGTGGCTTCTCAACAGTCAGTTCGGTCTGGTCAACTACCTTCTTCTCCTCCTCGGCATAATCGATGCACCCATCAGCTGGATGGGCAAGGACCACATCATGACCTCCCTGATCCTTATCAGTGTGTGGGAGTTTTTTCCTTTTGTGGTTTTGAGCGTTCTCGCCCGGCTGCAGACCATTCCGCCGGTTCTCTATGAAGCGGCCAAGGTGGATGGGGCCAGCGCCTGGGGCCGTTTCATACACGTCACACTGCCCCAGTTGAGGAGTGTTCTTTTCGTCGTCATCCTTCTGAGGAGCATCTGGATGTTTACCAAGTTCGACACGGTCTGGCTCATGGCCCAGGGCGGGGGGGCCGAGAAATACATAAGGACATTGCCGGTGTATGCATACATGAGGACCTTCATGTACTACCAGGCAGGGCTGGGGTCGGCCATTGCGGTGGTTATGTTTGCGATCCTGGTCATTGCCACGGCCGTCTACTTCAGAATGTTTAGGAGAGAGGAGGGGATTTGATGGGGAAGAGCGGTTTCTTCTCCTTGCGGGGACAGGTCGTCTACTGGTGTGCCGCTCTTCTGCTGCTTGCCACGGCATTCCCCTTTTTTTGGATGATTTCGACCTCTTTCAAGCCTTTGAGAGAGATATTCGTCTTCCCCCCCCATTTTCTTCCCACGCGCTTCACCCTGGCCAATTTCGAGAGGCTCTTCGGGCAGACTCGTTTTCTCACCTATTTCAGAAACAGCATCTTCGTCTCGACCTCGGCCGTTCTCCTCACCATGGTGATCGCAACGGCCGGCGCCTACAGCCTGACACGGTTCAAATTCTACGGCCGGGAGAAGATCGCGAGCCTCATACTCTTTACGTACATGTTCGCCCCGATCATGATCGTCATTCCCTTCTATGTGTTGATCAGGAAGATAGGGATCGCAAACACCCATCTCGCCCTGATTATGGCCTACACGGCCTTTTGCCTTCCCTTCAGCCTCTGGTTGCTCAGGGCCTTCTTCCAGAGTATACCCATGGTACTCGAAGAGGCAGCCTTGACCGACGGTGCGGGGAGAATCCGTGCCTTGATCTACGTGATTCTTCCGCTCGCCTTGCCGGGTATCATTGCGACGAGTGTTTTCACTTTCATACTCGCATGGAACGACTACATCTTCGTCAGAATTCTCATAACCTCGGATGAACTCAAGACCCTGTCCGTGGGGATCGCGGATCTATACAATGCCACGGTGATCGACTGGGGGATGATCATGTCCGGGGGAATGCTGATCACCGTGCCGGTGGTGGTCTTCTTCATCTTTGTCCAGAGGTACCTGATCGCCGGCTGGGGAGCAGGGGCGATGAAGGGATGAGGGGTGAAACGTTGAGCTGCGGAGAAGGAGGTGACCTTGAAAAAGGATGAGACCAGAGGCGGCCTTTTTTCGCCTGTGAGGACCAGTAAAGTATCCGACGAGGTTTACAAGCAGCTGGTTTCCATGATACGGAGCGGCAGGCTTAGACCGGGAGAGAAGCTCCCGTCCGAGAGGGAGATGGCGTCTGAGATCGGGATCAGCAGGCAGTCACTCCGGGAAGCCCTCTACCGGGCGGAGATCATGGGGTTGATCGAGGTCCGCCAGGGGGAAGGGAGTTTCGTTCTCTCATCGGTGGGCAGGTCTCTGGAGCTTCCGCTGAGGGTGCTGCTGGAGGAACAGGCAGAGAGGATATTTGAATTCTTGGAGATTCGGAAGGTGATCGAGGGATGGTGTGCCGAGAAGGCGTCGACCGAGGCGACCGCCGAGGATCTGGCAAAGATGGGGGAGATGCTTGAAGAGATGGAGCGGAACGTTCCAAAGCAGAGAACATGGGAAGAGGTGGACATGAGCTTTCACCTCTCCATTGCGGCGGCCACGCACAATCTCGTCGCCATGAGGATCATGGAGGCCCTCAAGGAGAGTTTCGACCACTTCTTCAGATTTCGAAAGATCGTCACGAAACCCGAGAAGAAAGACATCATCTGGCGTCACCACAGCCAGGTCTACGAAGCTATCAGCCGTGGAGAGGCCTCGCTGGCCAGGCAGAAGATCGTGGACCATCTGGAGTACATTGAGAGGAAGATCAGGGAAGACATAGAGAAGATGGAGAGGTGAGAGCGGGGATGGATGCCGCCCCCGGGTTTCGCTCCCGACCGGGTTGAGAATCGAGGCGTTTCAGGGGGGACCCCGGCGGGCTTGGTCCGTCCTGGAGGCCGCGTCCTGCAGGCGCGGATTCATTTGCCTGGGAGGTGTGGACTATGAGACTGAAGGACAAGGCGGCCCTCATAACCGGGGGAGGCCGAGGAATCGGTGCGACGACGGCCTTTCTTTTTGCCCGTGAAGGGGCGAAGGTCGGCGTCGTTGACATGCGGGAGGAAGGACTCGAGGAGGTTGCCGGCCAGGGGAGCCGGAGGGGGTTGGAGGTCAAGACGTTTCTCGGCGACGTGACGGAGAAGGACCAGGTGGAGAGAGTGAGAGAGGAGTTCGTCCATGAGTTCGGAAGGATCGATGTCCTGGTGAACAACGCTGGGATCGCCATTTCCAGGCCTTTTATGGAAAAAGGTGTGGAGGACTGGATGAAGACCCTGGAGGTCAATCTCATAGGGACGTTTCTATGTTCACAAGCTGCGGCGAGATACATGCTGAAGCAGAAATCCGGCAAGATCATCAACATCTCTTCGATCCGGGGCATCGACCACTGCGGCCGGGAGGGGATCATGGACTACAGTGCCTCCAAGGCAGGGGTGATCAGTCTGACAAAGACCATGGCCAAGGAGCTTGCTCCTCACATCAACGTCAACACGGTGGCGCCCGGACACACCAACACCGAGATGACCAAGTCTCTCCCACGAGAAGTCAGGCAAAACATGATCGAGGGGTCGTATCTCAAGCGATTGGCAGAGCCGGAAGACATCGCAAAGGCGATTCTGTTTCTTGCCTCCGGCGACGCCGACTTCATCACCGGCCAGGTCCTCCTGGTGGATGGAGGATTCAGCTTGAAGTGAGCCCTAAGGCCGGAGGATGGGAAGGGCGTAGGATAGAGCCTATCTCACCGCTTCGCTGTGCGGGCCGAACCTTGTAACGGAGCGGGGCACTCTGGTATATATGGAATGAGAGGTAGCTACACAGGGGGAGAAGGCGAATTGGCCAGGGTCTATGTCCTTACCGATGCGTGCAAAGGGGTTCGAGACTGTGGTATCTGCAGGTTCGTGTGTCCAAGGGACGTGTTCGGGGTCTCTGACACCCTCAACGAAAAGGGCTTTTTCCCGCCCCTGGTGGCCGCAGAGGAGGCCTGCACGGGTTGCGAAAACTGCATGATCTACTGCCCTGACATGGCCATCATCGTGGAGAAGGACTGAGGGGGAGAGGTCTCCCCACCAGGGGGCCGAGGCCGGATGGAAGAGAGCGGAGTTCGATCGGGAAGACACTTCATGATGGGAAACTTGGCCTGCGCCGAAGGCGCCATTGCCGCGGGCTGCAGGTTTGCCGCGGGCTATCCCATAACCCCCGCATCCGAGATAGCTCATGCCCTTGCGGCGCGGCTGCCCGAGGTGGGAGGGTATTTCCTCCAGACCGAGGACGAGATCGGCGCCATATGCGCGGCTATCGGGGCTTCGTGGACCGGGAGCAAAGTCATCGTGCCCACGTCCGGCCCCGGGATCAGCCTGATGCTCGAGAATATCGGATTCGCCGTGGGGGTAGAGACACCCTGCGTGCTGGTCAACGTTCAGCGGGGAGGGCCTACGACAGGTGCGCCCACCATGGGCCTCCAGGGAGACATGGTCCAGCCGCGCCGGGGCTCTCATGGGGATTACGAGATAATCGCCCTCTGTCCCTGGAGTCCCCAGGAGATGTTCGACCTAACGGTCCGGGCCTTCAATCTGGCAGAGAAGTTCAGGGTTCCTGTCTTTGTGATGTCCGACGCCTTTGTCGGCCACATGCGGGAGGAGGTCGTCATTCCAGAGCCGGATCAGATCGAGCTCGTACGCCGAAAGATACCGGAGACGGGAACCGATCTCGGCCGGATACGGGTCTTTCTCGACGAAGATGTGGCCCCCATGCCGGTCTTCGGCAGGGGGTTCAAGAGTCATGTGACCAGCTCCTGTCATGATGAGCACGGAAACAGGAATCTCATCGATCCGACCGCCCTCGACAAATTCATCCGGAGGTTGAGACAGAAGATCCTCAAACACAGGGAAGAGATCGTCCAGGTGGAGGTCGACTCGGACAAGGCCGATCTGGCCCTGGTCTCCTACGGGGCAGTGGCCCGCTGTGCAAAGGAGGCTGTCCGGGCGGCCAGATCCAGGGGCTTCGATGTCGGGTACCTGAGGGTGATCACGGCCTGGCCTTTCCCGGAAAGAGAGATCCGGGATCTTGCCGGGAGGGTGAAGAGGATCCTCGTCTTGGAGAACAACTCGGGACAGTATTTCCCCTACGTAAGGGCCGAGGCCGCGGGACTGGCCGAGGTCGAGTTTCTGGGCCCGGAGGTCTTGGGACAGGTACACGGACTCGACTATGTGGTGGGAAGGATCGAGGAGATACTCAAATGAACGACAGGGTCCCCGAGCACCCGCTGAGAAAGTACCTCCGTCCCTCTGTGAAGGGGACAGGATTCTGTCCCGGTTGCGGGGACGGCACGGTTCTCCAGTGCATCCTGAGGGCGATCGACGAACTCAAGATGGAGATGGATGACTTTGTCTTTGTCTCCGGAATCGGTTGTGCGGCTTGGATTATCAGCCCTTACTTCAACGGCGATGTTCTTCACACCACCCATGGCCGGCCCATCGCCTTTGCCACAGGTATCAAGCTCAATCTTCCGGAAAAGAAAGTAATGGTTATCAGCGGCGACGGAGATCTGACGGCGATCGGGGGGAATCACCTTATTCACGCGGCCCGGCGGAACATAGAGATGGTGGTGGTCTGTGTCAACAACGGGATCTATGGGATGACAGGAGGCCAGGTTGCTCCCACCACCCCAAGGGGAGCCCGGACCATTACCACGCCTCTCGGAAACCTGGAGAACGCCTTTGATATCGCTCCCATGGTTCGTGCTGCCGGGGCCTCCTATGTGGCCCGGTGGACGACATTCCATCCGAGGCGGCTGACGCGGAGCATAAAACGGGCTATCGGAAAGAAGGGATTTGCTTTTGTCGAGGCTGTCTCCCAGTGCCCGGTTCAATTCGGGGCAAAGACGGGTGCGGGAAGCGCCGTGGAGATGTTCGAGATGTTCAAAGAGAAGTCCATCTCGGTCGAGAAGGCCTCGGCGATGAAGCCGGAGGAACTGGGGGACAGGATCGTGGTCGGAGAGTTCGCAGACCGGGACAGGCCCGAGCTCTGTGAGGAGATCCTGAGACTAAAGAGAGGAGCGGGGAGGGGCCCATGAGGACGGACCTGATCATTGCAGGGGTGGGAGGCCAGGGAAGCATCATGGCAGGTACCCTGCTGGGGACCGCCGCGGTTGTCTTTGACAAGAAGAAGGCCTTGCAGACACAGTCTTACAGCTCCGAGTTGCGGGGCGGGGCCGCGGTCACCTGGGTCAGTATTTCCGACGAGGCGATCCTCTATCCCCGTGTGGTCCACCCAGACATCTTGATCGCCCAGGCCCCTCAGGCCGTCCAGCGCTATCTCCACCAGTTGAAGCAGGGGGGCACCCTGATCATCGATTCCGACATGGTTCATGACTCTCCCTGCAAAGGGTGCAGCATCGTGAAGGTTCCTGCCACGACCATTGCCGGCAGGGAGATCGACAACAGCATCGTGGCCAACCTGGTGGTCCTGGGTGCTCTCATCGCCACGGATCCGGTCGTCTCCCCGGCGGCTGTGGAGGAAGCGATCCGTTTCTCCGTGTCCAAGACCAAGATAGACATGAACATCAAGGCCTTTCGGAGAGGCCTCGAGGTGGGCTCAGCACAGGGGGAACAATGGCACTGAAGACAAGAGAACAGTATATCGATAGTCTTAGAAGGCTCAAACCCACGGTGTACATGTTCGGTGAAAGAATCGAGAATCCGGTGGACAATCCACGGATATTCGCCGGAATCAACGCGACAGCGGCCACCTATGAACTGGCCGAGACCGGGGACTATAGAGACCTGATCACCACGGTATCGCCCCTGACCGGAGAAGTGGTGAACCGATTCACCCTGCCCGCCCGGTCCATCGAGGATCTGGTCATGAGGGTAAAAGTCAACCGAATTCTCGGGGGGTACGTGGGGACCTGCTTCCAGAGGTGTACGGGCCTCGACTGCCTCGGGGCGCTGTCGATTGTGACCTATAACATCGACCAGAAGTACGGGACCGCCTATTACGGTCGGTTCATGGATTTCTTGAAGTACATGCAGAGAAACGATCTCACGGGAAATGCCGGCGTCACGGATGTGAAGGGCGACAGGAGCCTGAGCCCTCACGAACAGGAGGACAGGGATCTCTATCTGAGGGTGGTCGACAGGAACCAGGCGGGCATTACCGTTCGGGGGGCCAAGGCGCACCAGACAGGATCGCTGAGCTCCCATGAGATCATCGTACTGCCCACGCGGGCCCTCCGAAAGGGAGACGAAGACTACGCGGTGGCCTTTGCGGTTCCTGCAGATACCAGAGGTCTGATCCACGTGGTGGGCAGAACGTCTCTGGATACCCGCGAGCTGGAGGGTGTGGACTGCGGCAACATCCGGTACAGCAAGTACTGTCCCACACTCATCTTCGACGACGTCTTTGTGCCGTGGGAGAGGGTATTCATGTGCGGCGAGGTGGAGTTTGCCGGTGAGATCGTGGGGCGCTTCTCCGCCTATCACCGCCAGTCCCATGGGGGGTGCAAGGCCGGAAAGATCGATGCCATGATAGGTGCAGCCGCGCTAATGGCCGACTACAACGGAACCGGCAGGGTCAGCCACATCAAGGAAAAGATCATTGACATGATTCACCGGGCAGAGACCCTCTACGGGTGCAGTCTCGCCGCATCCTACGAGGGGAAGAAGGAACCCTCGGGAACATACTTCATCGATCCTGTCCTTGCCAATGCATCAAAGATCCACGAGGGCAAGGAGATGGCGGAAGTCGGGAGACTGCTCGTCGACGTGGCAGGCGGGTTCGTGGCCGATCTTCCATCTGAGAGAGACCTGAGGAATCCGGAGGTGGGTCCCCTCCTCGAGAAATATCTCAAAGGGGTGGCCCATGTTCCCGCCATGAACCGGATCAGGCTCTTCCGCCTGGTGGAGAAGATGGTCACGGAGAGCGCCGACACGGTCTCCGACATCCATGGCGGGGGATCTGCTGCGGCCCACAGACTCACGATCTACAGAGAGTCCGACATGGAATACAAGAAGAGGTGCGCCCGGAGGCTGGCGGGTATCGAGTAAAAGGGGAGGTCCCCCTCGGCGGAAGGGGCCGGGGGGGAGGTCCCGATCTACCGGAGATTTTCCGGGAGCCCTCAGACGATTTTCTCCTCCCTCAGACGGCCTATCTCTGCTTCTGAATAGCCGAGTTCCTTCAACACCTCTTCGGTGTGTTCACCCATGAGGGGAGGGGGCAGCCGGAGGGAGGCCGGCGTGCGGCTCAGCTTTGTCGGGAATCCGATGGTCTTGATCTTTCCGATGGTCGGGTGATCCTGTTCCAGCAGCATCTGCTGATGCAGGACCTGCGGATCCTGGAAGACCTGATCTATGTAAAGGATGGGACCGTTGGCCACGCCTGCCTCGTTGAGGATCTCTTCCCACTGTCCGGTGGTCTTCTCGACGAGCTTTTCCTCGAGCAGGGGAGTCAGTTCAGGACGATTCCTCACCCTGTCCGCCACGGTGAGAAACCTCTCGTCCTCTATGAGATGTTCGAGTCCAAGAGCCCTGGCCAGACGCTCCCACATGGCCTGGTTGCCTGCGGCTATGTTTATGAATCCGTCCTTGGTCCGGAAAGTACCGTAGGGGGACATCATGGCATGGTCATTCCCCTGGGGTTCCGGCCTCTCTCCTGTGGCAAAGTACTTGGCGGCCTGGAATCCCAGGACCGCGATGAGCCCCTCCAGGATCGAGGTTTCCACCTTCTGCCCCATTCCGGATTTCTCCCTCTCGATGAGGGCCAGAAGGATGCCGTACATCCCAAAGATTCCGCCCAGAGAGTCCCCGATGGCAACACCCACCCGGACCGGGCCCGTGTGTTTCCATCCTGTCACGCTCGACAGACCGGACATGCCCTGCGCGATGGGGTCGAACCCGGCCCGGTTGGCATAGGGCCCTGTCTGGCCGAACCCGGAGATGCTGCAGTAGATCAACCGGGGATTGATCTCTTTCAGGGTCTCGTAGTCGATCTTGAGTTTTTTCTTTACGGGAGGCCGGTAGTTCTCCACCAGGATGTCTGCCTGGGTGACGAGTTTCCTCAGTATTCCCAGCCCCTCGTCGGTCCTGATGTCGAGGGTCATGCTCCTCTTGTTCCTGTTGTTGAGGAGATAGTAGGGACTCTCGCCTTTCAGGTAGGGGGGGCCGAAATCCCTGAGCATGTCTCCTCTTCCCGGCGGTTCGATCTTCAAGACCCGGGCGCCGAAATCTGCCAGGAGTTGGGTGCAGTAAGGGCCTGCCATGGCCGCTGTGAGATCGACGACGGTGATTCCCTCCAGGGGTTGAGTCATTTCCTGTTCCTCCTCTGGCAAATCGTTTTGTGGGGCCCTGTAAGAGCAGGGAGAATCGTAAAGGATACCAGTCTTTCTCACATATCGCCCGTCCTTTGTCAACGGATAACCGGGTGGAGTTTCCTGAGTCTTCGGCCGAGGATTCTTAGAAGTATATGATGTCACGATCTTTTTCTGTTTTGGCAGGAGAACATCCTTGTCCCCTCGCTCCTGAGCTCACGGGGTGACCCTATCAAGGTTCGCGGGCGGGCATTTCCTGCCCCTTCCCCGGGAACACGACTCACGACCCACGAACACGACTCACGAATCACGAACACGACTCACGAATCACGAACACGAACCACGAATCACGAACACGAACCACGAATCACGAACACGAACCACGAATCACGAACACGAACCACGAACACGAATCACGACTCACGAACACGAACCACGAACACGCCCTTCCCCCTCCCCGCTCGCGCTTGACGGGTATCCCACCGCTTCCGCAATGTCGCCCGGAGGCAAGGGTGTTCTCCAAAAGTCAGGATACTCTAGATTGCCGGGAATGAGCCGCCCCATGAAGACATCCAGAAAAGGCGCTTGCATCGTGGAGGGGTTTCGAATATAGAATAGACGCGACGGGGATCGTCAAGAGGCGGCGTCGGGGGGTTCCGGGGTTCCTGACGAGGGGGGCACGTGGTGTGAAAAAGTACCTGAAATGGGTTGTTGTGGGTCTCGTCCTCGCCTTTGCCATAGGGATTCAGGTCTGCCAGGGGAGGGGAACGGTGCCCGGGGCGATCATCTTTGCGGGGGTGGTGGTTTTGTTCCTCTACTCTTTTTGGAAGCGGAGGTAGAGGCTGGGCAATCGGGGAATCCCGCGGCTGTCGAGACCCGTCTCGAAGGGTGCCGCCGTGAGGCCGATTATCGTCTCGAAGAGGCGGCAGAGGAGACAGGGGCCCGCAATCCTGATCGACCATAGGAGAGAATCGGATGGAAGTCTTGGAGAAGGGGAAGACGATCTCGATTCATTCCGGCCAGGGGTTCCCGGCTCTGAAAGTGATCGAGGAGGCGGGGATCGTTCTTCTTTTGATTTGGGGGGTCTTTGCCGTTCTGGTTCTCTTCTTCTCTCAGCCGGGCAGGGAGATTCTCCCGTATTTCATCGCCCTGGCCTTGCTTCTCGTCCTTCCCGTGGTTTTCACGGTCCTGATCCGGGAATCCCGGTACTGGGGGACGATTCTTTTCGACGGGGAGAGGAGGGTCCTCTCCCTGCGGGGGGTGTGGCGGAGCCGGGAAGTTCCTTTCGACGCGATCAAGAGCTTCCAGGTGAACCGGTACCCCTTCAGGAAGGGGGTCTTTCTCCATAGGCTCGAGGTCGTCCTCTCCTCCGGGCAGATCCTCCGGCTCATACGGGATGTACCCGAAAGGGAGGCGCTGTCTCTGCTCTGCAAAAGGATACAAAGACTCGTTGAGACTTCTCCGCGGGGCTCCGGTTGATCTGCAGGATCGCCGCCTCGGGTGGCCGGAGCGGCAAGCACTACGCGGGATTCCTCGGTCGTGAGGCCTGGAAGAGGGCAGCAGCATTGAATACCTGCCTGGAATACCTTTCCGCCCCCTTCCGGTTGGCCTCTGGCCTTTCCTCTCCTCTATCTACTACGAGCCTGTTTCCATGATCATCCAGCCTCCGCCCATGCCTTGAGCCCTCTCTCTTCCTCCGTTCCGGGCACGATGTTGTCCAGGACGAGGCCGATGAGGCCGCCTACGGCCATGCCCGTCTTTCCCACGGTGGTGATGATGTCGCCGATCCACTTTACGCTGAGAGGCCAGTCTGCACCCATGGGAAACTTGTCGAAATACTCTGGCACACTCAGCCCCATGAAGAAGGCAAAGCCGATTATGAACAGATTCCGTGCGGAATTCATGTCGCAGAGTACGAGGTTGGAGAGCCCCACGGCGGCGATCATTCCGAAAAGTCCGCAGTACATGGCACCCACCACAGGACCCGGCATGGTGGTGAAGATGGCCCCGAACTTAGTGACAAAGGCGAGAACGATCATCACCGTCGCCCCCCATCTCACCACGTGGCGGCTCGCCACTCGGGTCAGACCGATGGCCCCTATGTTCTCCGAATATGTGGTCGAACCGTTACAGGTCTGGAGGAATCCCGCGATGAGACATCCGATCCCTTCGGTGCCCAGGCCCCTGCTGATCATATCCGCCGTGGGAACAGGAGCCTCGCTGATCCTCGCACACGCATAGTAGTCCCCTATCGATTCGATCATTGAGGCCAGGTAGGCGGCCACCATGGCAAGGGCGAAGGCTATGTTGAACTGGGGGAATCCCCACTTGAAAGGAACGATCGGCTTGTAGCTGAGCCACGGGGCGGCGGCGACTTTCGACCAGTCCACGTAGGCTGGATCCCCGGGCCCGACGAGGCCGATTGCCGACACGATGATGGCAATGACCCATCCGGTTACGATAGCGAGCAGAACGGGGAAGAGGAGAAAGAGCCTCGACTTCTTGCCCAGGAACTGGGAGTAGACGATCAGGGCGATGATCGTAAGCCCGGCGACTAGCCAGCTGCTTCCCTTCCCCCCTGAGAAGGCCACGGGAGCCCCGATCTTGTACAGGGCCAACCCGATCAAGGCGATGGTGGGCCCGATGGTTACAGGTCCTACGTATTTCTTGACCTTTCCCATGACACCGGTCCATCCCAGGACGATTTCAAAGGCCGACGCGAGGATAATGGCCCCGGTGATCTGCTGGACGGCGATTTCGAAACCCATGCCCTTGCCCACCGTTGCCCCGATGATGACGAAAGCCGGGGGGAGAAAGGAGAAGGACCCACCCTGAACCACGGGAAGCCTGTTGCCTATGGTAGATTGGAGCCAGGTTGTGATTCCCGAGTTGAGAAAGATCGTCGAGATGAGAAGAGCCGTGTCGCCGGCTGACATCTTCATCTGTCCTGCCAGGATGAGAGGAATCAAGACCGTGGCGCCAAACATGGTGAGGTAGTGCTGGATTCCCAGGAAGATGCTTTCTCCGGTAGGCGGCTTGTCTTCGATGGTGTAGATGATCCATTTCCGTTCTTGAGCCATGTTTGCCCCTCCTTGTATCTTGGAATAATGATCCCTAGACTCCTGCCCTCTTTACTCGACGGAAGATAGAGCCGAATTCACCTCCTTTCCGGGTAGCCTCGATGTTGCCTGGGCCGGACAATGCCTTTGGAGTCCTTGCTCTCACATCAGGCTGAAGGGTTTCCGCTTGACGTACCTGCCCCGGCCTGGTCGGCCCAGAAACCTCCCCTCTTTTACCAGGACAGCACCCCGGGAGAGTACCACACGGGGCACGCCCCTGCCCCTGTAACCCTCGTAAGGGGTATAGTCCACATTCTGGTGATTGGTCTTTGCTGTGATGGTGAATCTCTCTCTCGGATCGAAGACCACGAGGTCGGCGTCGCTTCCCACGGCCACGGTCCCCTTGGCGGGGTAGAGGCCGAAGAGCCTGGCCGGGGCGGTGGAAACCAGTTCGACGAAGCGGTTGATGCCGATCTTCTTCTTGTTCACTCCTTCGTTGAAGATGAGGCAGAGGCGGTTCTCGATCCCCGGCGCTCCATTGGGGATGAGGGAGAAATCCTTCTTCCCCAGATCCTTCTGTCCTTTCAGGTTGAAGGGGCAGTGATCCGTGGAGATGACCTGGAGATCGCCGGAGGCCAGGGCTCTCCAGAGAGGGCCGTGGTTGGACCTGTCCCTGAGGGGTGGAGACATGACGTACTTGGCCCCGTTGAACCCGGGTTCCTCGTAGTTCTTCTCGGAGAGGACGAGATACTGCGGGCATGTCTCTGCAAGGACGGGTAGGCCCCTGTCCCGTGCCTCTCTGACCTTTTCCAGGGCCTGGCTGCACGACAGATGGACGATGTAGAGGGGAGCCCCCGCCATTTCGGCGATGGCGATTGCACGGCCCGTGGCCTCTGCCTCTGCCGTGGGGGGGCGGCTGGCGGCATGGTACTTCGGGGCGGTCTTTCTCTGCGCCAGAAGCTCTTTGACCAGGCGATCTATGATGTGGCCGTTTTCTGCGTGGACCATGACCAGGGCCCGAGCCTCCCTGCACCTTCGCAGGATCTCGAAGAGGGCGCCGTCGTCGATCATGAGCGAGTCCTTATAGGCGAGAAACGTTTTGAAACTGGTGACTCCTTCGGCCACGGCCCCGGGAATCTCGTCGAGAATCCTATCGGTAAGATCGGAGATAGCCACGTGGAAGGCGTAGTCAAAGACCGCTTTCCCCCTGGCCTTGGCTTTCCATGTGCTCAGGGTCTGCTTCAGGGACTGTCCCCTTGCCTGGATGGCAAAATCGACGATACAGGTAGTCCCTCCGTAAGCGGCCGCGATGGTTCCTGTCTCGAAATCGTCGGAAGTGGAAGTCCCCATGAAGGGCATGTCGAGGTGGGTATGCATGTCGATGGCACCGGGGAAGACATAGGCACCGGTTGCGTCGATCACTTCCCCGGCCTCATCCGTGATCGTCTCTGCGATCTGGACGATCTTGCCCTTGGCGATTCCTATGTCGGCCCGGTAGGTGTCGGTAGCCGTGATGATTGTCCCATTTGTGATCTTGATGTCCATCTTCCTCTCCCTCCCGATCAAGGGCTGATCGCCCTGTGCAAACCCCTTGGATCTGCCCGTTTCTTATCGGAGATCCTGCTTCGCCTTTTTCCCTCCGATTTCTTCTCCCAGTCGATTCCCGACAGTCATGTCCCGGACGATGCAGTTCCATCGAAAGGCCCCGGTCACCCTGCCGTGACCTCTTTCATGGTGACACAGTCCCAGACCGGGCAGACCTGGTAACAGAGAGAACAGCCCGTACACTTCTCCTCGTCTACGACGGGGATTCGATCCTCCCTCAGGCTGATGGCCTGGTATCCCGCGTCCCTGCACGAGACGTAACAGATATCGCACTTGACACACTTGCCCTCGTCCACGCTGGAGACCACCTTGTATTCGGTGCTCAGATCCGACAGGGCCCTCACCTTCTTCAGAGCCAACCCCACCATCCCTCCTATGGAAGCAAAACCGTGGTCTTCCATGTAGTTGCTCAGGCCGTCCTTCAAGTCATCGATGATTCCGTAACCCCTCACCATGACCTCGGTACAGAGCTGCAGAGTAGAGGCACCCATGAGTAGAAACTCAGCCGCGTCCTCCCAGGTGGCTATCCCGCCGATACCCGAGATGGGCAGATCGACGGCCTCCCTGATGGTGGCGACGGCCTTCAGAGCGATGGGTTTGATGGCCCTTCCGGAGAGACCGCCGTGGGAAGAGAAACCGGCGACAGCGGGTTTGGGTACAAATGTCTCCAGGTCGACTCCTATGATGGCTCCCACCGTGTTGATGGCCGAAATCGCCGATGCTCCGTTCTCCATGCAGGCTCTTGCGGGGAGTGAAATGTCGGTCACGTTGGGGGTCATCTTGGCCATGACAGGGATCTTGACGGCCTCGGTGACCCAGCGGGTGACCCGGCCCGCAAGCTCGGCGTCCTGGCCGATGGCAGAGCCCATGCCTTTCTCCGGCATTCCATGGGGACAGGACATGTTCAGCTCGATCATGCCGGCCCCGGCGTCCTCTACTCTCCTGGCCATCTCCTTCCATCCCTCCGGATGTGAGGCGTCGTCCATAAGGCTGGCGATGATCACGTGGTCAGGGTGGGATTTTCGAATCTCCTCGATCTCCTTGAGCCAGACATCGAGGGGCCTGTCAGACACCAATTCGATGTTTTCCAGGGCATAGATCTTCTTGGGTTCTTCCGGAGAACCTGGATAGGCAAGAGAGGCGAGGCGGGGTTTGACGTTTACAATCTCCTCTCTCACCAGGGTCTTGGTCACCGCTCCGGCCCATCCAGCGTCGAAGGCCCGCTTGATCATCTCACCTGTCGTGGCCGGCGGGGCCGAAGACAGGACGAAGGGATTCTGAAATTTCAGTCCGCAAAAATCCACGCTTAGATCGGCTTCCTTGACAATCTTCATGGCGGTCCTCCTCTTCTTTCCCTGGATATGGGGGCCAAGGCCGGGTGATCCCTCTCGTCCCCGCTCCCCATCTCTGCCTCTCCCTCACGGCTTTCCCTGTCCGAAGCGGCCCAAGAGGTTTTCTCGTCTTATCCGGGCTTTTGGTTTCCCATTGTTCGCTTCCCTGCCCTGACATACTCATCCATGGCAAAGGCAGCCCTTTTTCCGTCTCCCACGGCTCTCACGGCAGTATCACCACCGTTGACCGCATCCCCCCCCGAATAGACCCCTTCGATGGATGTGGCCATCGTATCCTCATCCACTCGTATGCGGCCCCGGCGGTCCCTCTCCAAGCCCTGGAGGCCTCCCTGACGGGGAGTCTGGCCCACGGCGATGATGGCCGTATCGGTTTCCACCACGAAATTGGAGCCCTCGATCGGTACGGGTCGGGGTCTGCCCGAACGATCTTCCTCTCCGAGTTTGAGTCGCACGTACTCCACCGCCCGGAGCGTTCCCTCTTGCCCGATAAAGCGAACCGGAGCACAGAGCAGCTCCAACTTCACCCCTTGCCTCTGAGCCCGCTCCACCTCTCCGGGCCTGGCAGGCATTTCCATCGCGGTTCTTCGATATCGAAGGGTCACATGAGGTACGCCGAGCAGCCTGGCACTGGCAGCCGCGTCGACAGCCGTGTCTCCTCCTCCGATCACCTCGACCCTCGGGCCGAGCCGAAAACGGACCGCCCGGTTTTCGATCTGTGCAAGCTTGATCTCCCGTAAGAGATCAAGCCCCTGGAAAACTCCATGGAGATCTTCACCCTCGACGGCGAGGCTCTTGGACTCTGCCGAACCCAGACCGAGGAAAACCGCTCCGTATCTCTCCAGAAGGGGGGGCAGATCTTCGATCAGGGAATTGTTGTAGATCTTTACACCGAGAGCCTCGATGTACTCGATCTCGTCTCTTACGATCTCATAGGGGAGGCGAAACGGAGGGATGGCATAGGTGAGAAGACCGCCCGCAAGGGGACGCCCTTCGAAGAGATCCACATCATAGCCGAGTCTGGCGAGGGTTGCTGCCGCCGAAAGACCTGCAGGTCCGGCCCCGACGACGGCCACCGAGACCCCCGTCGGTTCCCTTTTTGCCGGGAGCTTTGCCCCCTTTTCTCTCTCGTAGTCGGCGGCAAACCTCTGGAGTTTTCCGATGTGAATAGCCTCTGCGAGTTCCGTGCTGCTGCACTTACCCTCGCAAAGGATCTCCTGGGGGCAGATACGGGCACAGCTACCCGGCAGGACGTTGTCCTCTCGAATGACCCGGATAGCTCCACCGAAATTCCTGTTTGCAATCTGCCGGATGAACCTGGCGACATCGATGCCTGCAGGGCATCCCCTGTTGCATGGCGCATCCTGGCACTTGATGCACCGGTTGGCCTCGGCAACGGCTTCCTGAGCCGTGTAGGGCCTTTCTATCTCCTCGAATATCCTGTCCGGTCTGGGTGAGTCGTCATGAGCCATAGGCATCTACCCGGCCCGCCTTCTCCACCCTTGTACCTGGTCGACACCTGGGACGCCCGTGGGATTTGCGGGCGAGGCTCCCGCCCTTTCAACGCCGGCTCCAATCGATCTCGAAAACCAGGCCCGGCGGCCTGAGGCAACAGGAGATCACCCCTTCTCGGGGGCACCCTCCCTCGCGTCATCGACGGCCTTGGAAATCGTGGAATCTTCGTTCAGTGCCATTTCCCAGCGGGTCCCACCTATTTTCTCCCCCCGAACTCGCTGCTTCGCGAGGCGGCGACACCGGTGCTGACGACCTCCCTGTCTGCTATCTCCAGGGATTTGTCGAGGACGTCAATCCCCTCGTCTATCTGGTCCTCTGTTATGATGAGGGGCGGGGAGATTACCATGGTATCATACCACGAGTTCACAAAGAGTCCGTTCTGCAGGGCATCCTTGCTCACCTTCTCCGGCATGAGGCTCTCACCGGTGAACTTATCCATTTTCGTATTGAACAGTTCCTTGGTCTTCCTATTCTTGACGAGCTCGAGAGCCCAGAAATGGCCCATTCCCCTCACATCTCCGATGCACTCGTGTCGGTCCGCCAATTCGTAGAGTCTCTTCTTTAGGTGTTCGGCTCCCCTGTGGAGGGTATCCGTGGCGGTCAATTTCTTGTACTCGGCGATGGCTGCCGGAATAGCCGAAAGAGCCAATGGATGGAACGCATAGGTGTGGCCGTGGGACATGATCTGATTCTCGAAGAAATCCGCCATCGGCTTCGATGTGGCCGTAACCCCCACGGGCGTGTATGCGGCGGTACAACCCTTTGCCGTGGTGAGTATGTCCGGAAGAACGTCCCAGTTCTGTATGGCAAAGAGCTTTCCGGTCCTGTACCAGCCCGACATGACCTCGTCGGAGATCAGAAGAACCCCGGTTCGATCGCATATCTCCCTCACGATTGGGAAATACTCGGGCGGCGGGACGATTCTGCCGTTTGTCCCTACCACGGGTTCGGCGATGATGGCGGCCACATTGCCCTCTTCCTGGATCATGTAGTCGAGGTAGCGTGCACATTGAATATTGCAGTCCCCGTACTCGAGTCCAAAGGGGCATCGATAGCAGTAAGCATCAGGGGCGAACCTCACGCCTTCGACCGTACAGCGGGCCCGTTCCGCACTCCATCTTCTCGGATCACCGGTGAAAGTGATGCTTGCAACGGTTGCCCCGTGGTATGAATGGTATCTGGAAATCACCTTGTAGTCCGGTGCCTTGTACATCCTGAGCATCTTGAGGGCGGCCTCGTTGGCCTCCGTGCCGCTGGTGGAAAAGAAGAACTTCACCAGATTCTCAGGCATCACCGACAAGAGAGCCTCCACGGCTCTCTCTCCTGCTTCGGTGGCAAAACCCGGAGCCACATAGGGCAGTTTCTCCGCCTGTTTGACGATCGCCTCGATGATCGCCTTGTTCTTGTGACCGAGATTCGAGCACATCAATTGGGACGAAAAATCGAGATACCTCTTGCCGCTCCTGTCGAACATGTACACGCCTTCGGCATCGACGATCTCCAAAGGCCTCTTCCAGAGGTCCTGGCGCCTCCATGTTCCGTAGGTGTGTTTCGCCAGGTCGAGCAACTTCTCTTCCGCACTTGCCATCTCCCTTCCTCCTTGGTTGTCCTATCCACGAAACCTATCGGCCCACGACGAGTCGCGCCCCGCTCCGGCCTCCGGCTCCTCGGCGGGGCCTTTCTAGCAAATCATCCGAACCTCCCCCTCCTGACACCGGGGAAGTCGGTCTGTCCGGGGAATTACAAAACACAGTCTATTCCTTCTTTTGAATCTTTGTCAATAATTTTTGTCCTCGGGTCTCGGCATCTGCGGGTCAAACGTTCCTGCAAGCCGCGAGCAGGAGGATCGAGTCCCTGCTCGGTTCAGGGGACGTTGCCTGGCCGGGGAGATAGATGGTATTATTTTTCGCGGGTTTCCCTTTTCGTCCCCTGTGAGGAGGGGTGAAGTCATGAGCCGGATTCTTCGGGGTGGCAGAGCGATCAGCCGTGCATACCCTTGTTTCGGGTGGTTGCTGGTCTTTCTTTTCCTGGTTCCTTTCGTTCCGCCGTGGACGGAGACGGCAGAGGGCGGGGTGGAGGGAATCTCGAGGCGGAACGTCGTGGTCCGTGTTGCCGAGGCTGCCGGCCCGGCCGTTGTCAATATAAGCACCCGAGTGGTTTCAGGGGGAGGGACGAATCCCTTCTACGAGTTCGGTGGCGGTACCCTCTTTGACGAGTTTTTCCGGGATTTTTTCGAGTCTCCTTCGAGATCCTACTCGAGTCTGGGTTCCGGCGTAATCATCCGGCCCGATGGAACGATCCTGACAAATGAACACGTGATCCTGAGGGCCGAGAGGATAAAGGTCACACTCCTCGATGGGAGGGAGTTCGAGGGAAGGCTGGTCGGTTCTGACCCCGAATCCGACCTGGCCGTGATCAGGATTGCCGGAAGGGGACCGTTTCCGACCATTGCGATGGGCACGTCGAGGGATCTCATGATCGGCGAGACGGTCATCGCCATCGGGAACCCCTTCGGCCTCAGCCACACCGTTACTGCCGGGGTGGTCAGTTCCCTCCACCGCTCTTTCAGGTCAGGAGACAGGGTCTACCGCGACTTCATACAGACCGATGCGTCCATAAATCCCGGCAACAGCGGCGGCCCCCTTCTCAACATCATGGGGGAGCTGATCGGGATCAATACGGCCATATACCGTGGAGCTCAGGGTATCGGATTTGCCATACCTGTCGACCGGGTGAAAAGAATCGTCGACGACCTGATCGCCTATGGAGAGGTTCATCCGGCTTGGATCGGGATTCAGATCCAGGAGCTCGATCCGTCCCTGGTCGAGCATTTCCATTACAAGGGGAAGGGGGGAGTAGTGGTGACCCGGGTGGTCTCCGGCGGTCCCGGCCGGAAGGGAGGGCTCCGGAGGGGAGACATCATAGAGCGGGTGGGTGGAATCGAGGTTTCTTGCATGGAGGACTACTACCACGCCGTCAGGCAGTTCACCTCGGGTGATGAGATCGATTTTCAGGTCTTCCGGGGTGGACAGAGGATACGCATCACCCTTTTGGGGGTGGATTTTCCGGCGGCGTACGGGCTCCGACTGGCCCGTTCTGTTCTGGGTATTGAAGTCGCCGGTATCGATGATAAAATGATCCGCAGGTACGATCTCTACGTGCGCTCCGGTGTGGTTGTGACATCAGTCGACCGGAGCAGGATCCTTGGGAGGATAGGTGTCCAGCCTGGCGACGTGATCCGCCAGGTGGCCGATCAAAGGATCGATGATCTCGACCAGTTCAAGAGGGCGATGAGCGTTATCGAGATGAGCAGGAGCGTCCTTTTCCAGATCCAGAGGGGACGTTGGGCCAGCTACGTCACCGTGGATATCTGGGGAGGATAGCCGTGAATCTGGTCGTATGGAGGAAAACATGGCGGATGAGGAGAAAGACAGAGGATTTGCCGTAAGGGACAAGCGGCATTTCGCCGCGGGAAAAACCGAGGAACGGAAAGAAGAGAAGGCCGAAGGGAAGGGCGGGGAGCCCGGAGCAGCGGCGGAGGCCGAAAAGCCGGGGGAAGATCAGAGAACTGAGGCAAAGGGTAGGGAGGAAGCTCCTCTTCCGGAGATCAACTTCTCGAATTTCATTTTCTCCCTGAGCACTTCGGCCCTGATCCACCTGGGAGAGATCCCCGATCCGGTTACCAGCAAGCCCAACAAGAATCTCCCCATGGCCAAGCAGACCATCGATATCTTGGGGATTCTCCAGGAGAAGACAAAGGGGAATCTCACCTCCGACGAGGAGACCTTGATCCGAAATATCCTCTACGACTTGAGGATGCGTTTTGTCAAAGCCAAGCAGTAAGGAATGATCCTATGCCTTTCGAAGGGCATGCCTCACGGTCTCTTGATTCGTTATCGTGTCTCGATTCTTGGAATGAGACTTTCGGGACTCGCAGGGGGTGTTTCTCCAAGCAGTTGCGGCCGGCCTCGGGGAGTCCGCCTTCATCGCGAGAGAACAGGATCCGGATCCTTCGCTCCGCAGTGGAGGTGGGTTTCACCTCGGAGCAGACTCCCCTTGGCTGGGAACCTATGATTTTCTTGAGCGGTGAGGGGCGGCCGAGCTCCGGTGGGTCCAGTCACGGAGAAGCTGGACGAGCAGGCGGACCCCCACCCCTGTTGCCCCTTTAGGCGTATAAGGGAGGTTCTTTTCTGTCCATACGGGTCCGGCGATATCCAGGTGGACCCAGGGGGTCTTACGGACGAAGCGGCTGAGGAGGGCTGCTCCGGTAATGGTGCCTCCGGCACGGCCTCCCACGTTTCTCATGTCCGCGCAGTCGCTCTTGATCTGTTCCTGGTATTCTTCCCAGAGGGGGAGCTCCCAGACCTTTTCCCCGGTGATCTCGGCCGATCTCTTGATCCTCGCCTTGAGCCTGTCGTTGTTTCCGATCATACCCGCAACGCGGTCCCCTAGGGCTATTACGCATGCTCCGGTGAGGGTGGCCAGATCGATAATGGCATCGGGTTTGTAGCGGAGGGCATAGGTCAGCCCGTCGGCTAGGATGAGCCTTCCTTCTGCATCGGTACTGATGACCTCGATGGTCTGGCCCGAGAGGGTGGTGACTACGTCTCCAGGTTTGTAGGCCTTGCCGCTCGGGAGATTCTCCGTGCAGGGGACGATTCCCACCACCCTGAGAGGGAGTCCGAGTTTTCCAACCACCTGCATGGCGGCGAGCACGGTGGCGCCTCCTCCCATGTCGTTCTTCATCCTCTCCATCTTGTCAGAGGGTTTGATGGAGATTCCACCGCTGTCGAAGGTGACTCCTTTACCCACCAGGGCGATCGTCACAGGGGGGTTGTCGCTCCCCCTATGATCGAGAACTATGAATTTGGCCGGTTCATCACTCCCGCCGGCCACGGCGAGAAAGGCCCCCATCCCCTCCCTTTTGGCATCATCCTCATCGAGAACGCGGTAGGCCAAACCGGACTCATGTGCGATGGTCTCGGCAATCCCCGCCATCATCGAAGGCGTTTGCAGGTTACCCGGACGGGAGACCAGGTCGCGGGCGAGGGTAACGCCCTGAACCACCAGATCGCCGATTCGGGTTCCCTGGTGCACAGCCGCTGCCCGGGCCGTGTCCGGCTCGAGGATACTCATCTTCTCGACTCTATGGGGTTTCTTGCGCTTCTCCGTCTTCAGCTCACTGAAATCGTAAAGGCCGAGCCCCACCCCCTCGACAAGGGCCTGGGCCAGCATATCGAGGGGCACCCTCTCCAGAGCCCCCTCGACCAGAGGCGTGGCGAACTCCTTCACACCGAGATCCCTGACGATCTGAGCCCCCTTCGCGGCGGCCCCGCGCCAGCGGTCGATGGTGAACTCCCTCTTTCTCCCGAGCCCCACAAGGAGAATCCGCTTGGCCGGGCCGCTCCCGTGGGTGTATATGAGGGAGGACTGGTACAGTTCCGCCCTGAAATCGCCGCTCCTGAGGACCTCTCTGATCAATCCTCGGCTGGCCAGATCCATCCTCTCTGTCTTATCGACGAGGGTTTTTTCTCCTTTGAAGTGGTAGAGGAGGAGTGCCTCGGTCTTGAACTCTTCCACCTTTGAATCTCGAACCTCGATTTTCATCTTTCCACAGATCCTCTCATGTCAAAGAGACAACGAACCGTCAAGTCGGCCCCATGGAAGAATCCTCGATTGAAAGCCGAAGAAACTCCAACAGTTGGTTTCTTGATCTTGGAGACTCCTCCCGCCGGTTGGCGGGAATCTGCTCCTCTACCGGTCCTTGCCGGATTCCAGGGCCTTTGAATCCTTGGAGGATTCTGGCTGGTTCTCCGGTTGCGACTCGGTACTGGACGGCAGGGCCTCGACGGGGCCGGTCTCGACTTCGGCGGGCCTGGGCTGCAGCTCGCTGCCCGCCCCGCCTGCCGCCTCGGATTCCAGTTTTTCGAGGTCTTGCCGGAGGGACGCGTTCGCCTTTTCCAGCTTCTTGAGCCTCGACCTGAGTGTGATGCGAGAGTAAAGATCGATCGCGAGTCCCCCGAGAATTCCCAGGATGATCGCAACATAGATGACCAGGTAGAGTGGGACGGGGACCGATGCAAGGCCGAAATAGTAGCGGAGGACCACCGCTTCGGAGTTTTGAATACCGAATGTAATGGCGAGAAACAAAAGCGCGATAAGGAGCAAGGCCTTTACATAAATCATTGCCGCATCACCTCCGTGGGCTCTTGAGCGTACCTCCTAGCCGCTGGTGTGACTCGCGGGAGGAATTCCCGCTGTAAAGGCGGCCGCCTGGGGAAAGCTTCGAACCTTCCGGCCCCGGTTTGAGAGTTGGGTGCTTGCTTAGGACGGCTCTCCTGTCTTCTCTGTCGCCTCTGCCTCGGTCTTGGGCTTTGCCCTCGGAGCCCGTCTTCTCGGTGTGGCCCTTTTCGGCGGCTTTTTCTCCTCCGGCTTGCTCCCTGCAGCCCCCCTGATCGCCGTCTCGAGTTTTTCGATCGCCTCGGCTGTCTTTTCCCTCAGGGTATCGGTTGCCGACGTGAGAGATTCAACCGACTTCTTGAGCTCGGTTGATGAGGCGATCTGTTCGATCTGTTTCTTCAGGTCGACCATGCCGCCCGCCTTCTGGTAGGCAAGAATGGCAATTGCAAGTGCAATCACCGCCAGGACCAGACTGAGATATACCATAGTGTTCTTCCTCCTTGATCAGACGTTTTGTCGCTCGGGCGCCCCGGTGAATCGACGATCCACCGGGTCCGGATGCCTGCCCTACGGGACCGCAAGGCGATACCCTATAGCGAAACTCTATCCTAGAAGAAGCCCAGAATCAAGACCACCCGCCTCTGGGGTAAAACGTTCGAAATGTTCGAGCCCTTCGAATCGTTGGAATCGTTAAACCATGAGGGAGCTCCCCCATGGGGGAGTGTCCCCGCACCACGCTCTCCGGGACCCCGAAGGAAAGCCGGTGATCGAAGGAGCGTAGCGATCGAGCACCTCGGACGATTCTAGTCTTTTCCGAAGACCCGCCTGAAAATAGTGTCCAGATGACGGAGGTGGTGTTTCAGATCAAAGGCGGTATCGATAATCTCGGGGGTGAGAACCTCTCGAATTTCAGGATCTTTCAGGATTTTTTCCTTGAAATCCCCGCCCTCTTCCCAGACACGCATGGCATTCCTCTGAACCAAACCATAGGCCCGATCCCGGCTCAGGCCGTGGCGCATCAGTTCCAGCATGATTCTTTCAGAAAAGATCAGCCCTCTGGTTTTTCCGAGGTTGGCGGCCATGTTTTCAGGGTAGATGACGAGGTTCTCGATTACACTCGTCAGGCGGCCGAGCATGAAATCGACAAGGATGTTCGAATCAGGGGCGATGACCCTTTCCACTGAAGAATGGCTGATATCACGCTCGTGCCACAAGGCCACGTTCTCCATGGCTGCAACGGCATTGGCCCGGACGAGTCTTGCCAGGCCGGTGAGGTTTTCCGACAGAACGGGGTTTCTCTTATGGGGCATCGCCGATGAGCCCTTCTGGCCTTTGGAGAAGAACTCTTCGACCTCGAGCACCTCGGTGCGCTGGAGGTGCCGTATCTCTACGGCGAACTTCTCGATAGAGGCGGCGATGATGGCCAGGGTCGTAAAGTACTCCGCATAGCGGTCTCTCTGAATCACCTGGGTCGAGATGGGAGCCGGCTCGAGGCCTAGTTTCCGGCAGACGTACTGTTCCACAAAGGGAGAGAGATTTGCATAGGTTCCGACTGCGCCCGAAAGTTTTCCCACACTGATGACGTCCCTGGCCCTCTTGATTCGGTCCAGGTTCCTTTTCATCTCCTCGTGCCAGAGAGCCATTTTGAGACCAAAGGTGATTGGTTCCGCATGGATTCCATGGGACCTGCCTATCATGGCCGTCTCCTTGTGTTCAAAGGCCCTCCTTCGGATGACGGCGAGCAGTTGATCGATATCCTCGATGATGATGGAGGCCGAGTCCCTCAGCAGCAGGGCCATCGAGGTGTCGAGCACATCCGAGGAGGTGAGGCCGAGGTGGAGATAGCGGGAAAGCTTTCCCAGAGATTCTCCCACACAGGTCACAAAGGCGACCACATCGTGTTTTGTGGTCTTTTCGATCTCTTGAACCCGGCCGACATCAAAGCCGGCCTTTTCTCTTATCTGTTGGGCTGCCTGCCGGGGAATCTCGCCTGTTTCCGCCAGAGCCTCGCAGGCCAGGACCTCTATCTGGAGCCACTTGTCCAGGCGGTTCTGGTCGGTCCAGATCCGGCCCATCCTGTCTCGAGTATACCTTGAAATCATTGTCCCTTCCCCTGTGTTTCTGGATTTGCCCGGAGACGTTCCCTCCCTGGTGGGAACAAACGTTGGCCGGAAGCGGCACAGGTATTGTATCGGTCCCCTGCTGAAAGTCAATGGGAAAGAAACGACGAGTTCCGTGTCTTTTGGGGAATAGCCTTGGCCCCGACGAGCATTGCGGAAGCGGTGGGGCACCCATCGAGATCGAGCGGCAAGGGGAGAGGTCGTGTTCGTGATTCGTGTGCGTGGGGAAGGGGCAAGGATTCCCCGACCGAGAAATCCGAAGGGGTCAGCTCGAGAGCTAAGGGATGAGGTGTTTTCCAGCCGGAGAGAAGCCGCCGTCGAAAAGCGTTCCCCCGCCCCGAAGGGGGTTGGGGACTCCGTCGTGCCCATTCGTGCTTGGCCTCCTCTTGAAAAGGAGCGGGCGAAAGGATATTTTTTGGATGGTTTTCTCAAAGATTCAAGGACGGTTTCTCATGATACAGATCAAATCGAGGGATGAGATTGCGATTCTCCGGAAGAGCAACCGGATCGTCGCACGGGTTCTCCGGCATCTCAAAGAGATCACAAGCCCGGGCAGGACGGGAACCGATCTGGACCGCATAGCCGAGAGGATGATCCACGGGATGGGAGGGGTCCCTGCATTCAAGGGCTATCGGGGATATCCCGCAAACATCTGTGTCTCTGTCAATGAGCAGGTGGTACACGGAATCCCCGATTCGCGCGTCTTTGAAGAGGGGGATATTGTGAGTCTCGATCTCGGGGTGATTTACAGGGGGTATGTGGGGGATGCGGCCATCACCTTCCCGGTGGGTACGGTTGACCCGGAATCGAATCGGCTGCTGGAGGTTACAGAGACTGCCCTTATGAAGGGGATCGAGCAGGCCAGAGAGGGGAATCGCCTCTTTGATATCTCCCATGCCATTCAGTCCCATGTGGAGGCCAATGGTTTTTCCGTGGTCAGGGATTTCACCGGTCACGGGATCGGAAGGCAGATGCACGAAGATCCTCAGATTCCGAACTTCGGGAGGGCTGGAACCGGTGATCGCCTCAGGGCCGGCATGGTGCTGGCCCTGGAGCCGATGGTGAATGCCGGAGACTGGCGTGTCAGGGTCCTCGACAACGGGTGGACCGTGGTTACCGCCGACGGAAAACGGTCGGCCCATTTCGAACACTCAATCGCCATCACCGATGGAGAACCAGAGATACTCAGCCTCCCCTGAGAGTTCGCTCAGGCATTTGAATCGTTCGATCACCGGCATTCCTTTGAAACGCACAATACCAGGAGACTCAAGAACTCAGCCGGCTCTTCGTTCAACGGAGTTTGAATTTCGGTCTAATGTCGCAAACAATTCGAGAGTCTTGAACGATTCGAGGATTCCAGACTCCAGCCCCTTGAAGGGTCAAACGATTCCAGCGTGACTACAGCTTATATTTGAACTCCCTCAACAGGTTCTTTCTCCAGGCCACGTCTCCCTCTTTTTCGACGCCCTTGAGGGACAGACCGTCTATCACTCCGAGAACCCCCCTGCCCTGTTCTGTTTCGGCGACGATCACCTCGACAGGGTTTGCCGTGGCGCAGAAGATGCGACACACCTCCTGGCACATCTTCACGGCATTGAGCACATTGATGGGAAAGGCCTCTCTCATGACCAGAAAGAAGGTATGGCCCGCAGAGATCCTGAGGCCGTTCTTCTCCGCCACCTCCTTGAGCTCGGCGTCGTTGCCTTCGATCCTGAGGAGGCGATCCCCGGAGGATTCACAGAAAGCGAGGCCGAACTTGACGGTCGGCACGGACCCGACCATGATCTCGTAGAGATCTTCCACCGTCTTGATGAAATGACTCTGCCCCAAGATAATGTTGCACCCCTCGGGAAATTCGAGCCGCTCTACTTTCAGTTCCATGGCTCCTCCTTTCGTTGGTATCGATTCGCCGTCGGGAAGCAGCCGGTCCGCTCTCGGAACGGACTTTCCGGGCCGTTGCGGGGCTAGCCTAGATCCAGGCTTCGGCCCGTGGGCCCGAGGGCGGTCTTCCCTCCTCCCCTGCGGGCTCTGCCGGGCATGGTCAGGACGCTAGCCACACGACGTCGCCGTAAACAGGCTCGGTTCTCTTCCTTCTTGCGAAGACCTCGTATTCCCTCTTTGACTCACCCACGGTCGTCTCCGGACCGTGTCCGGGAAGGCAGACGGTCTCATCGGGAAGACAGTAGATCTTCTTGGTGATGCTCTCCAGGATCTGCCTGAACTGCTCGGGACCCGCGGTCTTGCCGGGTCCCCCCTTGAAGAGGGTGTCTCCTGAGATGAGATGGCCTCCGATGAGAAAGCAGAGCCCCCCCGGGGTATGGCCCGGGGTGTGCAGGACTCTAATCGTCTCTTGGCCCAGGTCGAGGGTCTGTCCGTCTTTGAGATGGATATCCGCGCTCACACCGAATGCTTGTTGGTCGGCAGGATGAACCCCCACGGGAGCCCCGGTCCTCGACCTGGTCTCCTTGAGGGCGAGAACGTGGTCCATGTGGCAGTGGGTCTGGAGGATAAACTTGACCCGGGTTCCTCTCACTGCCTCTAGGATTCTCTCTGCTTCGGCGGCCGCGTCGATGATGACACTCTCGCCTGCCAGAGGGTCGATCAGGAAATAGACGTTGTTCTCGAAAGCCCCCACCGTAATCCCCCGGAGAACGGCCTTCCCGATGTTGACACCCCTCATGATCTCCCCCCTTCCCCTCTCTTTCGGACCGGGCTAGAAGGAGGTCCCTATTCCGATTGCACCACTGGTCCCTCCGCCCCCGGTGCCGATACCGATGCCGATGTGCATAAAAGGCCAGGCCGAATAGCCGGTCCCTTTCCAGGGATGGATCTCCTTTCCAAGGAGCAGGGGATAGTGATAGGTGGTCTCTCCTATCAGGCCTGTTCTGCTTCCGATGATCTCCCCGACGACTGTCACGGGCCGATCGGGCCGGTAGACGGCCTTGTCGAGGAACCTCCGGAAAACCACTATGAACCGCCCACCCGTCTCGTCGACTGCCTTGGGCCTGCCGCGCCGGTTGAGCGGTTTCTGGAGGATCTCGATTGTGGTCTCCTCTTCGGTGTTCGTCGTCTCTATGATCACACCCCCCAGCCTCACCGTGCGCCCTCTGTATCTCTGCGGAGAGGCAAAGATCTCTGAAAAGGGGATCTTCTCATAGGCGGCCTTCGCGTCCGGCCTCTTCTCCACCGTAGTACAGCTCGAAAAAAGGAGGAAGAAAAAGAAAAGAAGGGAATTCATTCCGGTCGCGAGCAAGACTCGAGAGCGGCTCCTGGTTCTTTGCCTGGCTGTCCTGCCCATCGCGGCACCTCTTGCGCGGGTTTCTCATGCCCTATTCATACCATAATTCAGCGTTCTTGTCCTCCCTGGAAGGTCTTGACCCTCAATCGCCGGCCGTCGGTCTCCATCGTGACCGCCCCGTCCCGGTCGGTTCTGAAGATTCTGCAGCCGAGGGCTTGGTAGCGCTCAAGAACCGCAGGGTTTGGAAGACGGAGGTCGCCTCTCGGCCTTGTACTGATCACCGCGATGTCGGGTTCCACGGCTGCAAGAAAGACCCCCGTACTGGAAGTGCGGCTCCCATGGTGTGGAACCTTGATCACCCGGCTCCTGAGGTCGAGCCCCGAGGCGGCAAGCTCTTCCTCCGTCTCCTTCTCGATGTCCCCGGTGAAGAGGAAGGCCTGGTTGCCGAAGACCAGCCTAAGGACGAGTGAGAGGTTGTTGGTTCTCGATCTCCGGCGCCCCCCCGGGGCTTCGGACGATCCTTCTGCAGGGTTCAAAGGGAAGACGGACACACCGTTGATGATTCGCGGTTCGTCCCCTCGGAACAGGGAGACCCGGGGGATGCCCTTCCGCCTCACGATGGTCATGAATTCTCTAAAGGAGACAGAGCCGCTCTGCTGCCCGGAATCCCAGAGCTCCCCCACCGGAAAGGTCCGTGCAATGAACTTCAATCCGTTCAGGTGGTCAGGATCCGGATGGGTCAAGACCAGGAAATCGATTCTCCGGATCTTCTTTTTCCAGAGAAAGGGTGCCACCACGTTTCTGCCTATGTCGAAGGCATCATCGTAGAAACCGCCGCCGTCTATGAGGGCTCGCCTACCCTTGGGGAATTCGACCAGCGCGCAGTCGCCCTGGCCGACATCGAGGCAGGTGATCCTGAGGTTCTGGTTGAAACGAGTCCTGGCGATCCAATAGCCGGCGTCGACGGCTCCTGCTGAGAGAATCACGGCGATGGCGGCCCCATAAAGGGGGGAGCGGCGGGCGTGGGCCACGGCAGCGAAGAGCCCATACACCAGGACAATCTCCAGGACCGTCGGTGTGGCCACCCGGAAAGAGGTCCAGGGCAGCGAGGCGAGTTCGTGGATCGCGGTGGCGGTGAGATCTACGATCCAACCTGCCCCTCCCACCAGGGGGGCGGCGAGGGGGCAAGAACAGAGGGAGAGGACCATGGCCAGGAGCAAGGTGGGGACAACGAGAAAGCCGAGGAGGGGAATGACCAGAAAATTGCTGATCAACCCGAGAGGGGAGAACCTGTTGAAGTGGTATGCGATGAGAGGCCCCGTGCCGATCATGGCAGCCAGAGAAACGAGAAACAGGCTCCGGCCCCACGATGTGAAGCGCCGGATCAGGCCTCTGCCCTTGTGAGGGAGGATCTCTTCTCTTTGGAAGAGACGGTTGAGCCTGGGATAGAGGAAGAGGATGGCCAGGACCGCCATGAATGAAAGCTGAAAGGAGGCCTCCGTGAGAGCCGCCGGGTCGGCGAGGGTGATCACCAGCGCGGCCAGGGCAAGGGTATGGTAGAGATCCCTCGGCCGGTCGATGATGAGGGAGACAAAATAGGCGGTGATCATCACAAAGGCCCTCACCGTCGAGATTCTGCCTCCCGCCACCAAGGTGTAGAAGGCGACGGGTGGAATGGTCAGCAGGGCGGAGAGTTTGAAGATGTTGGTCCTGAGTGTCAGCGTCTCACTCCGCCTCAGAATCCACAAGATGCCCTGGAAGAGGAAGAAAGCGATGATTCCGAGATGGAGACCGGAGATGGCCATGATGTGGGCCGCACCTGACGCCGCAAAGTCCTCCTTCACCCTCTCCGGTATGGTACCTCTCTCCCCCAGAACAAGGGCCTTGAGGATGGGAGAGGCCGAGGGGGTGGAATGACGGCCGAGAAAGAGCCTGAACCGGGTTCTCACACCTTCCAGCCACATCCAAAAGGGGTTGCCCACGCCGGCGGCAACGCGGATGATCCTTTCGGGTTTGTCGACGAAGGCCGTTGTCCAGATCCCCCTTGCGGCGAGATAGCGCTCGTAGTCGAACCCGCCAGGGTTGTTGAAGTTGGCTGGGTGGCGGAGGTTCGCCGAAAAGCGGACCCGGTCTCCATACCGGAGGAAGTCGTCTTCCACCGGAGGCAGGGAGACCAGGATCGTACCTGTACAGGGGATAGCCCTGCCCCCTCTCACCAGGGTTTCGACCCTTACCCTGAGCCTTGTTCTCCTGATTGATTTGTCTGGAGGCCGTGAAAGCATGCCTTCAACGATGGCCCTGTTTCCGTCTGCAAAGTTGCTGACATGGTTTCCAGGCAGCGGCGGATCGATCCGGATTCGGAAGGCGAGGATGCCGAGCCAGAAGAAACAGACGATCCAGAAGACAATGGAAGACCCCCTTTTCGATTGGATGATCGCGAAGAGACCGGAGGCGACCAGAGCCGCGGGGAGGAGCACCAAGACCGGTCGGGAAAGACTCAGGTGCGCCGCCGCGACCGCACCGAGGAGATATGCAAGGAGGATCCAGTAAAGAAGAGATCGAGACCCGGGTGGAGGCCCATGGGATCTCATGGGGCACCGATGTCCGTTGCCTGGCAGGGAGTTCAGCCTGCTTGTTGGTCTCCCTTTCTTGCAAAAAGGTGATGGGCTACCACCATTCTTTGAACCTGGTTGCTTCCCTCGTAGATCTGGGTCAGCTTGGCATCCCGCATCATCCGTTCCACTTTGTAGTCTTTCATGTACCCGTAGCCGCCCAGGATCTGGACCGCATCGGTGGTGACCCGCATGGCCACATCCGAGGCGAAATACTTGGCCATGGCCGAGAGCATCTGGCTGTCTCCCTCCTTCGAATCGATGGCCGCTGCGGTCTTGTAGACCAGGGCCCGGGCAGCCTCGATCTGTGTGGCCATGTCTGCAACCATGAAGCGGATGCCCTGGAACTTGGCGATAGGCCTTCCGAACTGATGGCGTTCGCTGCTGTAGTTTATCGCGATATCGAGCGCTCCCTCGGCTATTCCCACGGCCTGGGCTCCAACCGCTGGACGGGACATGTTGAGGGTCTTCATGGCGATCTCCCATCCCTGTCCCTCTTCTCCGAGGAGGTTCTCCTTCGGGACGACGCAGTCTTCGAAGATCACGTCGGTGGTGTTGGAGCCGCGCATTCCCATCTTGTTTTCCGCCTTGCCCGAGGAGAGGCCGGGGGTTCCTCTCTCCACGAGAATAGCCGAGATCCCATCGCTTCCCTTTTCGGGATCTGTGAGGGCGAAGGTGGAATAGAGGTTTGCCACACCCCCGTTGGTTATGAAGCACTTTCGGCCGTTCAGGGTGTAATGATCACCGTGGTTCATGGCCCTCGTCTTCAAAGAGGCCGCATCAGAACCCGATTCAGGCTCCGTGAGGGTAAAAGCCACCAGGTTGTTCTCCGAGGCGATGCGGTGGAAGTATTTCTTCTTCTGCTCATCGTTCCCCGCGATCATGATGGGCATGGTTCCGACCCCTTGAACGAGTATCAAGAGGGAGGATGCTCCGCAGACCTTAGCCGTCTCTTCGATGACGAGACAGAAGGAAGTGATATCTCCGTCCATTCCGCCGTATTCCTCGGGAAGCAGGATAGAGAGGAAACCCTGTTTTCCGAGAACCTCCACGATGTCCCAAGGGAATTCACCGCTGGCGTCGATCTCTTCCGCACGGGAGGCGAGCACCTTTCCGGCGACCTTCTTCGCCGTGGCCCTGAGCATCTCCCTTTCCAATTCTTTGCTCATGAGACTCTCCTCGGTAAGCGTCGTTCTACTCGGGTTCCACAATAGACTCTGTCTAATATGTTAAAAACAGCCGTTTGTCAAGAGGGATTCTCAGAGTCTTCGAACCCTTCGAGGCGTTCGAGCCTTCCGGGGCACCGGAAGGACCGCCGCGCCCCTTCCATCGGTGTCTCGATCCCGATCACCGGTGACGACGATCTACAGATGTGCGGAAAGCCCGGGATTCGAGGGGTTGACAACGGCCCGGTGTCTGGTATACTTAGATTTTCGCATTCCTTCACAGGTTGAGCCAGGAAATCGTCAGCCCGGGTCGATAGGTCTCTCCTCTCCCATGGATGCAAGGGGCGACCGAGGGCGGGTAACGGCTCGGTCGGTTTTGGGGTGGGGTTGGTCCCCGCCGGAGAGTCTGGAGGGGCTTTCAGGTTCTCAGGAGCGAGACCTGGAAGGGGAGCGACGGTTGTTGGAGAGTTAGGGGTTTGTCACACGATTCTCGCAACAAGACAATCCAGATGGTGGAGGGAGGGATATGGCTAGATGGCTGATGTTAGAATTCGCGAAAACGAGTCTTTTGAAAATGCCCTGAGGCGTTTCAAGAAGCAGTGTGAAAAGGCTGGGATCCTTTCCGAGGTCCGGAGGAGAGAGCACTACGAGAAGCCGAGCGTGAAGAGAAAGAGGAAGGCCCTGGCCGCGAGAAAGAGGGCCATGAAGAGGTTCAGAAAGATGATGCAACGGGGTTGAATGGATGTCGCTCAAAGAGATGCTGAACGAGGAGATGAAGAAGGCGCTCAAGCAGCGGGACAAGGCCAGGCTCTCTACCATTCGTCTGGTACGGGATGCGATCGAGAAGAAGGAGATCGATCAGGGAAGAAAGGCCCTGGACGACGACGGTGTCGTCAGAGTCATCGGCGCCATGGTCCGGAAAGGCGAAGAAGCCCTGGAGCAGTTCAAGAAAGGGGGCAGGCAGGACCTGGTGGAGGAGGAAAGCCGACAACTGGAAATTCTCAAGGGCTTTTTGCCTCGTCAGCTCTCGAGGGAAGAGATCGAATCCCTGATCAGCGAGGCCGTTCAAGAGGCCGAGGCGGTCGATATGAGAGACCTCGGCAAGGTTATGAAGATACTGATGCCCAAGGTGTCTGGAAGGGCCGATGGGAAGACCGTCAACCAAATGGTGAGAGAGAGGCTCTCGGGCTAAGGTGAAGAGAGGTTTGCCAAGAACCGACTTCAGAATCGATGAAAAATCACTGGAAGCTCTGGAATACTATCAGGTCATAGATCTCCTCCAAAAGTATACCTCCTCCCCCACAGGCAGGGAATTTTGCCGCCGATTGAGACCCCAGGCGGACGTTGAAGCCATCAAGAGATCGCTCAGCCGGATCGATGAACTCAAGAGAATCGAAGACGAGGGGGAGTCTCTCCCCCCGGTCGAGCTCAGGGAGGTGCGCAGCGTCCTGGGGGAGGCCCGTGTGGCCGGCGCCGTCCTGGAACCCCAGGCCCTGCTCGATATTGCCGCCAACATAGAAACCTGCCAGAAAATCAAGAAATTCTTCACGGGTATCCACGTCCCTTTTCCCTGCCTGAAGGCTCTAATCGATGGTCTCACCGTCTGCAAGGAGATCGGCACGGAGATCCGCCGCTGTCTCGATCCTGACGGAACGGTCCGTGACGAGGCAAGCCCCCGCCTGCGGCAGATAAGAGCGAGCCTGCGGGAAGTCAGGACCAGGATCCAGAAAGAGATGGAACGGATACTCAATCAGGAGGATCTCCAGCCGGTGCTCAGAGATCGCATCGTCACACAGCGGAACGGAAGGGCGGTCCTTCTGGTAAAGCCCGAGTTCAGAGGGCGTATCAAGGCGGTGGTGCACGACTACTCCCACAGCCGGATGAGCCTGTTTGTGGAACCCATTTCCGTGGTTGAAATGAACAATGATTTGAATCTTCTTCTCGACAAGGAGAGGGAAGAGGAATTTCGCATTCTCGAGGGGTTGACCGGAAGAGTCAGGGAGAGAACCGAAGACCTGCAGCGGGATCTGGAACTCCTGGGTGAACTCGATTTGATAGTCGCCAAGATGAGACTCGGCCGCACCCTCCAGGCGATACAGCCCGAGATAGGCGAGATTGGAGGTACGTGCCTCTTGCAGGCCCGCCATCCACTCCTTTTCCTCAGGAAGAGGGACGAGACGGTGCCCATAGACATCCTCCTCCCCCGGGAAAGCTCTGTGCTGATCATAAGCGGGGCCAACGCCGGAGGCAAGACTGTGGCCCTCAAGACGCTGGGTCTCCTGGTTCTCATGTTCCAGTCGGGTATGGAGATTCCCGTGGCGGAGGGGAGCCGGGTCTCTGTCTATCAGAAGGTCTTTGCCGAAGTGGGAGACGAGCAGAGCATCGGAGACGACCTGAGCACATTCTCCGCCCATCTGGCTCACCTCGATGAGATCGTCCGGGAGGCCGATTCCCGGTCCCTGGTCCTCGTGGATGAGATCGGCGCAGGGACGAACGTGACAGAGGGAGCGGCCCTGGCCATGGGGGCGCTCGACTGCCTGAAGGAGAAAGGTGCGGCCGTGGTGGTGACGACTCACCTCGAACCTCTGAAGGCCTATGGATACGTCGCTCCTGGGGTGACCAACGTGGGAGTGGAATTCGACCCGGACACTCTCGAGCCGCGGTATCGACTCTCTTACGGCACGTCCGCTCCCAGCCGTGCTTTTCTCGTGGCGGAGAAGATGGGCGTTTCTCGGGAGGTGCTGGACAGGGCCAGAAGCCATCAGCGGAAAGGCGAAGGGCCCCGGGCCGCCCTTATGCAGAAGCTCGAGCACCTCTACCTCGAGGCGGTCCGGGAAAGAGAGCAACTCCAGAGGCTTCAAAGGGATACAGCAGAAAGGCGGGATCGGCTGGATGGATTGATTAGGCGGATCCGGCAGAGGCGGGACCGGATTCTGCTCCGAATCGAGCAGCGCGGCATGGCAATGTTGAAGAAGACCGAGAGGGAGCTCCAGGAGTTGTCCCGGAGGGGGGCACCCGTGGAACCGGGAAAGAGAAAGCCCCAGACGGAGCTGCGGGAGATCGAGAACCGGTTGCGACTCCGATTCCAGGTCAAACCCGCCAAGAGGAGACGCTCGAAGCCTGAGGACCTGAGACCCGGCGAAAGCGTGCGGATCCTCGATCTCAACAAGGAAGGGACGGTAAGCCGTGTCCATGAGGGAGTCGACATTGCCGAGGTGATGGTTGGACAGTTCAAGATCAAGACCTCCCTTTACAATCTGGAGAGGGTGCCGGACCGGGGAAAGAGTCCGGAAGTTCCTTCCCCGCCCGTGTCCATGGTGTCGACATCGGATGAAGTCCGGACAGAGATCAATGTCATCGGTTTGAGGGTCGACGAGGCTCTGCCTGTTGTGGACAGGTTTATCGATAGGGCCCTCTTGCAGGATCTCGGTTCCGTGACGATCGTCCATGGCAGCGGGTCCGGTCGTTTGAGAGAGGCTATTCGGCAGTACCTGAGACAGCACAAGGCGGTCAGGGGATTTGCAGATGGAGACCCTTCGAGGGGAGGATCCGGTATCACCGTGGTCCAACTGGGATGGGAGAGCACGGCCGCGGGTGAAGAAGAGATCGAAGACCCTCCTCCCTATGTGTAGTCACTCCACCGACCGAGACCCGGGGGAGCGGTACCGATCCCCGGGTCGGGCGGCGGGGTTTGTTTCTGGCTGCGGTTGGGCGAGGGAAGCCTCTTCCCGCAAGGCCGGAGGCAGGAGTTTTCATCCCATGAGGCTTGAGTTTTCCGGGGGGACTCGACTTGTCCGGAGATTTCTCTGAAGCGATCGCTGCCGTTCGCGACAGGGTCAACATCGTCGACGTCATCTCTCAGCGCATAGCCTTGAAGAAGGCCGGGAAGAACTATCGTGCCCTCTGCCCGTTCCATCACGAAAAGACCCCTTCCTTCATGGTGAACGAGGAGAAACAGATCTTTCACTGTTTCGGTTGTGGAGCCGGCGGAGATGTCTTCACCTTCCTCATGCGTTACGAAAACCTCAGCTTCTACGACGCGCTGATCGAACTCGCCCGTAGTGCCGGGGTTTCCATCCCGAAGGGAGGCGGCAGCCGGGGCGAGGATCAGAAGAGGGAACTCCTCTTCCAGATAAACGAGACGGCAGCCGACTACTTCCATGCCAATCTGGTGAGCAAGAAAGTGGGAAGCCCTGCCAGAGAGTACCTGGCGAGAAGGGGTATCCGTCAGGAGACGATCGAGGAGTATCGTCTCGGCTATGCCCCGCCCGGCTGGACCAATCTTGTAAGCCACTTCCGAAGGAAATCAGTCGATCCGGCCCTGGCCCAGACACTGGGTCTGATTATTCCGAGGAAGCGCCAGGGGTGGTACGACCAGTTTAGGAATCGGATTATCTTTCCGATAATGAATACCAGTGGCCGCACCGTCGGTTTCGGAGGTGGGGCCATTGACGAGACGATGCCCAAATACATGAATTCCGCCGAATCGGCGGTCTACAAGAAGAGTCAGTCCATATACGGAATCCAGACAGCAGGCAGAGAGATCAGGCAGCGTGATTCGGTACTCCTCGTGGAGGGGTACTTCGACCTTCTGACCCTCCACCAGAGCGGCTTCAGGAATGCCGTCGCCCCTTTGGGGACCGCTCTCACCCGGGATCAGGTCAGAATCATGAAGCGATACAGCCGGAATTTCATAGTCCTCTTCGATTCGGATGAGGCTGGGATCAGGGCCACCTTTCGCTCTCTGGATCCCTTTATGGAGGAGGAGATACATCCCAGGACGGTCAGCCTCCCCCGTGGATACGATCCGGACAGCTTTGTCAGGGAAGCCGGGCCGGAAGCTCTGGCAAAAGCGCTGGAAAGGGCTGTTCCGCTCGTGGATGCCTTTATAGATTATACCGTGAAGAGAGGAGATCTCGGGAGTGTTGCCGGAAAGGTCGAGATCGGCCGGGCCGTGATGCCGGTGCTCAAGAAACTCCGTGACCCCCTTGAGAGGAGGCTCTATGTGAGATCCCTGTCCGAACGTCTCGGTGTGACCGAGGGGGACCTGGTCTCGTCTTGGGGGCGGAGGAGCGCCGAGACGCGAAGGGCGGGCACACCGGAGGCAAGGGCCGGCTCGCAGCCTCCATTCCCTGCCTCCGAAGAGGATCTTGTGGAACTCATGCTCAACCATCACGGCCTCATACCGGCTGTCTTCGAATCGGGGGTTATCGACGACTTCGAGAGCGACGACCTCCGCAGGATCGCGGGGATCGTAAAGAGGCTTTTCGAAACAAGGGACGACTTCTCTGTGGGGGATGTTTTGGGCGATGTCTCAGAGGAGAGGCTGAGAAGCAGGATCTCCTTGTGGGCTCTTTCGGAGAGATTCGAGGAACAGAAGGCTGAGCGGGCGGCGGCAGACTGCATCAGAGAGGTCAAGATAAGGCGCCTGAAGCGTACGCAGGATGTTCTCACCCGGAAGATCAAGGATGTGGAGAAGACCGACCAGACTGATCGACTGAACCAACTTCTTCGGGAGAAACAGCGTCTCAGTGATGAAGAGCGGAGTCTGCGAAGAAGCCAAGCCACCTAGAGCACGGGAAGGCCTGTATGACTACGAGGGGCGGAACAAGAGCCGATGGCGATCCAAAGTCCGATGCAAGCAGGGAGAAGGGCTCTGTGACTCGGGACGACAAGGCGGGTAGGGCCTTTGGCGAGGATACGGTCCTGCCCGAGGGAATCGACGATGTCCTGGCGACGTTCGACGAGGCTGACCTCCCCCTGAAGGAAGACGTCGAGTTCTTCGGTGAGACGGGGGAGCTTGAGCCGGTTGGAGAGGAGGATCGTCTCCTTTCCGAAAGGATACAGGATATCGCCGACCCCATGCGGATCTACCTCCGGGAGATGGGCTCGGTCTCCCTCTTGACGCGCGAAGAGGAGGTGAGAATCGCCAGGAGGATCGAGCAGGGGAAGCGCGATGTGCTCAGGGCCCTGATAACCTGCCCGGAGGCGGTCGGAGAGATCCTGAGAATCGGAGAGAGATTGCGCAGGGGAGAGATTTCCCTGTCGGATGTGACCTCAGATACGGACGAGACCGGAGACGAATTGAGCGGGGGAGGAACTCGGAATCTTTCGGCGATCCTGCGGATTGTCGAGGGAATAAGGACGGCTGACCGGATCATCAGGGAAAACCGGGAGCGTCTCGATACATCAGAGGCTGATCGAGAGGCTCTCATGGATGGGATCAGGAAGAGCCGGGCGAGGATTCTCCTGTTGGTCCAAAGGATGCGGCTCAGGGACGTGCACGTGAGCCGAATCGCCAAGAAGGTGAGAGGTTACCAGGGGCGAATCGAGCAGGCCAGGAAGGAACTCGCCAGGGTGGAGAAGTGGGCGGGGATGCCCCTGGAGGAGATCAAGCAGGCCCTCTCCGGGGGGGAAAAGGGTTCGCATGGAGGCTCTCCCTTTCCTCCGGGTGTGAACCGGAGGATCCTGGAGAAGGCGGTGCGCCAGGCAGAGGAGAGGATCCGCAAGATCGAGCTCGAAGCGGGTGTGCCCGGCGATGAGCTCCTGGAATCCTGCAAAGCAATCGAAAAGGCCGAGATGAGGGTGAAACGGGCCAAGGCCGATCTCGTGAAGGCGAACCTGAGACTCGTGGTGAACATAGCCAAGAGATATACAAACCGGGGCCTTCATCTGCTCGACCTTATCCAGGAGGGAAACATCGGTCTCATGAAGGCGGTGGACCGCTTCGAGTACAGGCGGGGCTACAAGTTCTGCACCTATGCCACCTGGTGGATACGGCAGGCCATAACCAGGGCTATTGCCGACCAGTCGAGAATCATCAGGATTCCCGTCCACATGATAGAGACGATGAACAGGCTCGTTCGTGCCTCGCGCCGGTTCGTCCAGGAAGAGGGGAGGGAGCCCACGCCCGAGGAGATAGCTCGAAGGCTCGAGATCTCCGTTGAGAAGGTGAGGCGGGTGCTCAGGATAACCAGGGAACCCATCTCTCTGGAGACACCCATCGGGGAGGGAGAGAGCTTCCACCTCAGGGATTTTCTCGAAGACAAGAAGGCCGTCTCTCCCTGCGAGGCCGTCTTCAACCGGAACCTGTCGGACCAGGCCAGGAAGATACTGGCGACCCTGACGCCGAGGGAGGAGAAGATACTCAAGCTGCGTTTCGGGATAGGGGAGAAATACGATCACACCCTTGAGGAGGTCGGACGGGGGTTTGCGGTCACCCGGGAGCGAATTCGGCAGATCGAGGCCAAGGCGCTGAACAAACTCCGCCACCCGAGTCGAAGCAGGAAGTTGAAGGGATTCGTCGAGAAGTAGGAGGCTCGAATCATTCGGTCACCGGTTTTTGCCGAGATTCGAGCGGTTGCAATCGGCTGCTTCTCTTTCCGCAGTGATCGGTTGGGGAAAGGGGTGTTGTCCGAAAGTAGGGGACTCGAGTGGCGTTCGAGGACTTCCCCCACTTTTCGGAGCGCACGTCCGAAGGTATCTTGATTTCTAAGGATGTTTTTTGATTCTCAAGGGGAAACCTCTTGTCCCTTCGCTCCTGAGCTCACGCGGTGACCCTCTCGAGCTTCGCGGGTAGGGAATTCCTGTCCCTTCCCCACGAACACGAATCACGAACACGAGTTCTGGCGTTCAGGTTGACAGGGAAACCAAATGGAATATAATTTGTGCGGGAAGGGGGCCCATAGCTCAGTTGGAAGAGCCACCGGCTCATAACCGGTAGGTCCCTGGTTCGAACCCAGGTGGGCCCACTTGGTGTGAAATGAAACCATGCCGAGAAACGGATTCGAGGTTTGTTGTGGATGAAAGGTGCGCCGTTTTGGGGCGCCTTTTTTATTTCGTGTCTTTGGAGGCGGCTTTTGGAAAAACCGATTCTACTACTAAGGGAGTTACAAGAGACTGAGTTGAGGATCGAGGGGCTGAGGGGAGACCAGGAACGTTACCCCCTCAAGATCAAGGAGCTGGACGAGAGGCTGAAATCCGAAAAGGAGACTATCCTGCAGGAGAAGGAGAGGCTCCGGCTCCTGGAAAAAGAGAGGCGCCGGAAAGAGGGGGAGCTCAACGAGGAGGGAGAGAAGATAAAGAAGACCAAGGGAAGACTCTTTGATGTCAAGACCAACAAGGAATACCAGGCTCTCCTCCACGAGATCGAGTTGATGGAGAGCTCCTCGGACCGTAAGGAGGACGAGATCCTGGCGATTCTGGAGGAGACGGACGAGTTGAGGAAGACCGTTTCCAAGAGAGAGGGGTCACTGGTGGCCGTCGAAAAGGAGGTGCGTGCCGAGATCTCGGAGACCAGAGAGAAGCTCGCCCGTCTTGTCGAAGAGATCACCGCCATGGAGAAGCGGCGGGAGGATATCATAAAGAGTCTCGACGGGGATCTCCTGGCGGCCTACGAGACTCTCAAGGCCCGCCGTGGCACGGCTCTGGCGGCGGTCAGGAGAGGAGCATGCCAGGGATGCTATGTCAACATCCCCCCACAGATGTCCAACGAGGTCCAGCGCAACGACCGGTTGATCCGGTGTCCCAACTGTAACCGTTTCCTCTATTGGGAGAACACGAATTGAGCCCTCGAGAGCGGACCGCGGCAGGAAACAGGCTTTTCCATCTCTACGTCGACGGCGCCGCCAAAGGCAACCCGGGTGAGGCCGGGATCGGTGCGGTTCTCCTGGATGAAGAGGGGAAGGCCGTGTTCAGGATGAGCCGGTATATCGGAAGGGCGACCAACAACCAGGCCGAGTACAGGGGGCTGATCCTGGGACTGGAACAGACGCTGGCCGCGGGGGGGAAAGACGTGGTGGTATTCACCGATTCGGAGCTCATGGAGAGGCAGATCAGGGGGGAGTACAGGGTCAGGGACGAGACTCTGAGGCGGTATCATCGTCGGGTTTGCGAGCTGCTGAAATCCTTCCGGTCTTATCGAATCGAGCGCATTCCAAGGGCGAAAAACGCCGAAGCAGACCGTCTCGCCAGCAGGGCGGCAGGCAAGAAAGAGGAGTCGGGAACAGGGAGCCGGAATCACGGTGTCTCCCCGCGGAGATAGGGGAGAGGCAAGAGTGGAGTCCGTCCTGACGCGAGCGGTAAGGAGGTGGACCGAATGGCTGTGAGCAAGGAGCTCCTGGATATCCTCGCCTGTCCGAAGTGCAAGGGGGATATCATCCTGAACGAGGCTGGAGACGGGCTGATCTGCAAAGCCTGCAGGCTTGTATATCCCATCAGGGACGACATCCCTGTCATGCTCATCGATGAGGCCCTTCCCTATGACGGGCAGGAAGAGAAAGCCTGAGGCGGTCGAACCGAGAGAGGAAGGCCTGCCGGGAGCCATCGGTCTTTCCGGCTCCGAGGTTACCTTTTCGTCGGGTAGGAGGCGGATCGGTTCCCAGGGGCTGCCGGAACAAGAGGCCCTGAGGGATATGCCATGGTTCTTTCCGGGCGTCCCATCCTGAGGGAGAGAAGGCGGTTTCGCCGCCGTCCCTGCGCTATCCCCGTGGAGTTGAAAGAATATGATCGGACCTTCTCGGGGGCGAGCCTTGTCAATATCGGGCGAGGAGGGGGCATGGTGCAAACGGAGGTTGCCCTCCGGCCGGGCGCCTTCGTCAGACTGAAGGCAGCGGGGCGGGAAGAGTTTCGGTCGGAGAGGATTGTACTCATGGCCAGGACGGTCTGGACCATGCCGGCCTCCGGCCGGCACACTCTCTGTGGCTTGGGCTTTCTTGAAGGCCAGGGCGGTGCCTTTCGAAGACTCAGCCGATTCGAAGAATCTCTCCGTGCCAGGAACCGGGCAGAGGTTCTCGGGCTGCCCTTTGTGGATCTCGACCCCTCCATGGTGGAAAGGGGGATTCTCGGCTATATCAAGAGGGATCTCGCCTTCTCCCTCAACTGCATTCCGATGAAACTGAGAGGCGACAGGCTGATGGTTGCCATGGCCGAGCCCGAAGACGAGGGTGTACTGAAGAGGCTCGAGCTCTTCTCGGAGTGCAGGATCGTTCCTGTTGTGGCGACCCCACGGGCCATCCGGGACACCCTGAACCAGTGCTGGGGACCAGCCTACGTCGCCCCGGAGAGAAAAGGTGCCGTGGTTCCCTCTTCGGGGATGTCCCGCCAAGGGCGAAAACGTCGAATCCTCACCCTGGCCTCCAGCACGGCGGCTCTCAGCGGGGAATGCCTTGGCGCCAATCTGGCCGCCCTTTTGAACCGCAGGGAGAGGCACGTGGTCCTTGCAGAATTTGCCGGAGGCGCGCCTTTTCCCCCCCGTGATATACCGGGAGGTCTTGGGAGAGAAGGGGAGTGGTTGATTCTGACCCTTCCCGGCCGTGCTCCTTCCACCTGGCCGGATCCGGCGATCGAGGCCGACGAGGCTCTGTTGATCTTCTCTCCTGCGGATTGGCAGAGGGGATGTTCATACATCGAGGCTGTCTTTGACAGGTTCGTGAAGGCGCGGAGGGATTGGGAGGGAACCTCCATGGGAATCAGGGGCCGGAGGCGGGTCCTGGAGTTCTCGTTGATCTGTGCCGGTTCGTACCATCCCCAAGAGGGATTCAGGACATTTGAAAGGCTGAGCAGGAGGGTTCACCTTGCACTCGATATGAAGGAACCGGGTCTCGATATCCGGCTCCACTACCTCGGAGGGATCCCTGCGGATGAGAGGAGTATCCGGAGGCTGCAGAGGGGTGGAGTGCCGCTTGCCGTCGGAAGACCCCACTTGCCGGCCTCGAGGTCGATGGCTCACATAGCCCGATCCTTGTTGCAGCCCAAGCACGAGAGGGATCCACGGATCCCCCCCGGCCGCTCCCTTGTTTCGAGGATTTTCCACCGGGCCATCTCGGGATTCAACCGGGGCCGGGCTGGATACCGGATCCGATGAAAGCCTCGAAATCAGGCAGACTGGATAGCGATCAGAACAGAATATTGCCCCGCGATTCCCATCCCGCATAGAGGTGGCCGCTGGAAAAGACAAGGGACTTGATGAATTTCCCGTAGTACCGACTTTCCCATAGACCGTTTCTCCCCAGGGCAAAACAAAGATCGGCCGTGCCTGGTTCTGCGCGATCAGACTGTTGACGTAGAAGAGTGTCTGGGCCCCTTCTTCGAAATTCCAGTCCTCATCCGCGTCCAGTTCTACCGCATTGTCGAGGCACCACCGGGCCGTCTTGCGATTCGCCCTCTCTTGGTCCGTGCCGATCTCCCTGAAGACTACCTGCTCGATCCCGACCTGGCGGCACCAGTGGATGTAATCGAGGGCCTCTTGGGGAGAGGAAACCCCCTTTTTGGACAGGAAACACAAAGCCCTTACCACCACCTGGCAATCCTGCCTCAGGTATGGGACCAAAGACCCGTAGTCGATGTCGAGGCCGAGCAGGGCCTTCCGTTCTTTGGGACGGTGATGGGGAATCACGAGGGCGAGATTGGTGAGATGCCACCCCACCAGGTTGACGAAGGAATCCTTCTCCTGGAGGATGCGGTTTCCCGGGGTGGTCAAACCCACCTGGCCGAACAGATCGCTCGCCTCTGAGATGATCTGGTACAGCATGGTCCACTCCCCTGCAAGGGGGTCTCCTCTTGCAGAGAGTTCCAGGGCCACGGCTCCGCTCTGGATGGCGAACCGGAGGGCCCTCTTGAAGGACTGGAAGTCGAAGGAATCCCCGCCACTCTCTTCCATCGCTCCGCGGTACGTGCAGTGCGGGCAGAAGGCATCGCACGCGGCCGCCCCGGAGACCAGCCTAAGGGTATGAACATCCATCTCTTCCCCCTGCAACGCGTGAAGGAACAGAATCTATTTTAGTGGAAAAGACCGGGAGATCAAGCCCGAAATTCCGGGCAGGGCCGGAGAGAGAGATAATCCCTTCTCACGGCCCAAGGCGCCTCCCGTGAGCTCAGGAGGGAGGGGACAAGGGTGTTCTCCTGCCAAAACAGAAAAAATCGTGAAGTCATATACTTGCAAGAATCCTCGGCCCAAAACCCAGGAGACTCTACGAGATGCAAACCAGGTTGACCTTTTTGTGGGTCTGTGCTAATAGGATGATATCGTCTTTGACACGGTGGGCACGGAGAAATCGACAGGAGCGGGTATGGATGTCGGCAGGCCCGACGAGAGACCCCGGCGCGAGCGGCGCAGAACGGCTCGTTCAGAAGCGGATCTTCCCGGGTTGATCCTCCTCACAGGCCGCGGGGAGAAGAGGGTGAGGACCGGTAACGTGAGTCTCGGTGGGCTCATGGTTCGGACCGACGGACCCCTGCCGACGAACCAGGAGATCCGGATCGGCTTTATCGCGGGTTCCTCGCCCATCGAAGCCGAAGGGAGGGTCGTATATTCACTAAAGATGGGTTCTGGCTATGTCTCGGGTTTCTCATTTATCAGGGTCTCTCCCAACGACATGAGGAACCTTACCAGGTACCTCGAGGGGCTCAGGTCCCTCGGCTCGGAGGAAGCCGGACCGGACCGGTTGCAGGGGGTTGCCGGAGAGGGGAAAGGATCGGCCGACGCGACCGAGGTGATTCTTCCCGATTCCCGTGTCTCGGCCCTGCTTATCATGAAAGGGGATGATGGGTCCGAAAAGAAGATCTACGAAATCAACCACGAGGTGACCTCTATCGGGCGGCATGAAGACAATGATATCGTGCTGGCCGACCCCTCGGTCTCAGCCCATCACGCGAAGATCAGGTTTGAAGAAGGCAGCTATTTCATCTATGACTTTGCTTCGACAAACGGGACACGGGTAAACGGTATCAAAACATATCGCAAAAGGATCAAGGACGGTGACATGATCGAGATCGGCCAACCCGCCTTCACCTTTCTGATCAAGAGAAGGAGGTCCCGATCTCCAAGAGTCGCGGGCGATTAGCTCAGTTGGATAGAGCGTTGGTCTCCGGAACCAAAGGCCGTGGGTTCGAATCCCGCATCGCCCATCAAAGATTTCAAGGACTTAGCCGATTCGGCCGGGTCCTTTTTTTTGGCTTGGTGCATATAGGTTGCACGGATGGGCACCCATCGAGATTGAGCGGGAAGGGGAGATGTCGTGTTCGTGATTCGTGTTCGTGGGGAAGGCGCAGGAATTCTCCACCCGCCAAACTCCAGTGGGTCACCGCGTGAGCTCAGGAGCGAAGGAACAAGAGGTTTCCAGAAAATGGGGGAACTCCACCCGGGTTTTCCCCTTGACAACTGGTCGGCGGCTTTTCTAGAATCCTTTGTAGAGGACACATTCGATCCGCCTGTGAGGTCGCTTGGAGAAACAGCGGTCAGGAGGTGACGAAGGAGGGGGGCGGCCGGAGATTCTGTTTGGTCTGGTCAGGAGACTCTGGGGAAGGAGGTGAAGAGGCTCGGATTCGGTTTTTTTCGGCGAGTTGTTCTAACGGAGCAAAGGAGGAAACATCATGAAGAAGATTCTGCAAGGTTTGTTTGTTTTTGTCGCGGCGGCACTCCTTCTCGGGAGTGCCATGCCCACCCTTGCCGGCTCCAAGACCCTCTCCCTTATAACCTGGGAGGGCTATGTCACCGACAAGATGATCGCGGATTTCAAGGAGCAGACGGGGATCACCGTGGAGGTGACCTACATTGCCAACAATGACGAGCTGATCAGCAAGATGCGGGCCACAGGCGGCGAGGGATACGACCTGGCCCAACCCTCGATCGACAACACCCCTGAGGCGCAGAGAAACTTCGGAATATACCAGCCCCTCGATTTTTCCAAGATCAAGATCATGGACAATATCATTCCTTCACTGGCAAAGGCCGTGACGAGGATGTCCACAATCGACGGAAAGGTGTACTCCATTCCCTATACATGGGGAACCTCGGGAATCATCGTCAACACCGAGAAGATCAGGAAGAAGTCCTACTCCTACATGGACCTGTACGATCCGAAATGGTGCGGCCGGGTCACGACCCGATTCCGCTGGCCGACCTTTGCGGGGGCGGGGTATGGTCTGGGTTGGAACGTCTTTCGGAATTTCAAGAGCGAATTTCTCTTCAAGAACATGATCGAGAACATTACGGATTTCCTGATCTCCAGGAAGAAGTGCATAAGGACCTACTGGACGACCCGCCAGCAGAACATCGACCTCATGGCGAGCGGAGAGTGCTGGATCTCCCAGGGATGGGACGGCACGGGCTGGCTTCTCAGCAAGAAATACCCTTATATCAAGTTTTTTGCCCCTGAAGAAGGGGCCCTGGGCTGGATCGATACGTTCTGTATCTCCGCCGGGGCTGAGAACATCGAAGGGGCGTACAAGTGGATCAACTTTGTGATGACCCCCGAAAAGGCGGGCGAGCTCATCGAGAAAGGCGGTTTTCTCTCGGCCGTGAAGGGGGCGACCGACTACCTGGCTCCAGAGCAGAAAAGGCTCATCAGGGAGAGCTTTCCGCCTGCGGCCATCGCAAACATCAACTGGTATCCGACCATTCCCAGCTATGTCAATGAACTAAGGGCCCAAGCCGAGGAGAAGCTGAAGGCGGCAAGGTAGGCCGCCCTGTCACGGATCCGGCCGGAGAGGGAATAGTATGCCCTCTCCGTCGGGCCGGATCCACGGGACAGGATTCGGCATCCGGCGGGGATGCTCGATCATGGCTGACAAGGACATCGATGTTCAGGTCGTAGGCCTGACAAAGAAATTCGGTGATTTTACGGCAGTCGACGGTGTCTCGTTCTCGGTGACGCGGGGTTCTTTTTTCTCCCTGTTGGGGCCCAGCGGCTGCGGGAAGACCACGATCCTGAGGATGATCTCCGGATTTGAGGCGCCCACCCGGGGCGAGGTCTACATCGGGGGCGAACTTGTCAACGATGTCCCTCCCAACCGGAGAAGAACCAACCTGGTCTTTCAGAACCTGGCCCTCTTTCCTCTCAAGTCTGTTTACGACAACGTGGCCTTCGGACTGAGACGGCGCAAGGTTCCCGGGGGAGAGATCCGGCGGCGCGTATCGGAGATGCTCGAGAGGGTCGGGCTTCCCGGGTTTGAGGCCAAGGCGATCCACCAGCTTTCCGGGGGACAGAAACAGCGCGTGGCGATCGCCCGGTGTCTGGTTCTCGAGCCAACGGTCCTGCTCCTTGACGAGCCTCTGGGGGCCCTTGATCTGAAGCTCCGGGAACACATGAAGCTCGAACTGAAGAAGCTCCAGTCCCGGGTGGGGACGACCTTCATATACATCACCCACGACCAGGGTGAAGCCATGACCATGAGCGACCAAGTGGCGGTCATGCTGCGGGGTCGGATCGAGCAGCTCGGGGCCCCCAAAGAACTCTACAACTCGCCGAGGACCTCGTTCGTGGCGGCCTTTGTGGGGGATTCGAACCGCCTCCAGGGCCGTGTTCTCTCCTGGAACGACGGGAGGGTGAAGGTGGGTGTGGGACCGCTCGAATTGGAAGGAGTGGCGCAGCCCGGGCTTCAGGGCAAGCAGGAGAGCCTCATCTTTGTGCGACCTCAAAACGTTCTGATCACATCGCGGGGCGATTCGGTTCCCGAAGGCTATCAGGCTTTCCCCGCCGTGGTCGTGGAGGTGATTTTCGAGGGGGCCATCACCCAGTACCTCGTCGAGCTTTCCGAGGGGTACCAGATGAAGGTGGTTGTCCCCCAGGCATCCCATGTCAAGGCCTTCTCTGCACGGGAGCGGATCCAGGTCGCCTGGTCTCCTGAGGACACCCTCTGCTTCTCCACGGAGGCTCTGGCGGACATTGACATGAGTGTCGGGCGCGAGTGAAGGTATGGAGGAGATCAAGAGAGGTACGCTCTATACCGGTGGATCCGGCAATTCGAGGGAGAGGCCTTTCCCCTGGTTCAGGCTCGTCTGTCTCATTCCCCTTCTGCTCTGGGTTTTCGGCCTCCTCGTTTTCCCCCACATACAGCTCTTCGTCATCTCTTTCATAAATAACCGGCATCCTGAGGAGGGGTTCTACCTGGGAAACTACGTCAGGTTTTTTTCTGAACCCCTCTATTGGCGGATATTCCTGCGGACCGCCATGTACGCCATCGTCACGACCCTTTTTACCCTGGCCATCTGCTACCCCACGGCATTTTTCCTGGCCAAGGTGGCCAAGGGCCGGTGGCAACTCGGTTTGATCCTCGTCGTGATCCTTCCCTTCTGGATAAGCGAGCTCGTCAGGACGTACAGCTGGATGATCATGCTGAGGGAGACCGGGGTGATAAACTGGATACTGGTCAAACTCGGGATACTCTCCCAGCCGGTGGAGATGCTGTACAACGATTATGCCATCTTCGTGGGGCTCGTCTATGCTTCGATGCTTTTCATGTTGCTCCCCATATACGGGGTTCTCGAAGGCCTCGATGACTCTCTGATCGAAGCCGCCCAGGACCTGGGGGCGAAGAGGTGGACCATCCTCTGGGAAGTGATCTGGCCTCACAGCGTGCCCGGCGTGACTTCCGGGTGCATCATCGTCTTCATGCTCGCCCTCGGCAACTACCTCACCCCCACTCTCATGGGGGGGAAGAACAGCCTCTATTTCACCGAGACGATTTACAACCAGTTCATCATATCCTGGAATTGGAACCAGGGGGCGGCGTTCGGGTTTCTGCTGCTCTTTCTGAGCGGGCTTTTTGTGTGGCTCGGCCTGAAGATTACCCGCCAGAAACTCACGGAGGTGGTGAGGTGAGCGCGAGAAGGCCCGGCAGCTCCCCGACTCTCAATACGATCTACGTGGTCTACATCATCGCTTTTCTTCTTTTCCTCTTCGTCCCCCTGATCATCAACGGGATCATCGCCTTCAACAACGACGAGGTCCCCTCTTTTCCGTGGCGGGGAGCTACGCTGGACTGGTTCTACAGCACGAACAAGGATCATGTGGGGGTCTTCAACGATCCCAGGATGATCCGAGCCATCGGGATGAGCATGAGGGTGGCGCTTCTCGTGACGGCCTTCAGCCTGGTGGCGGGCACGACGAGCTCCTTTCTCTTCATCCGGGAGAACTTCCGGGGAAAACAGGTGCTCTACTTAGCCATCATTGCGCCTCTCGTCATACCGGGCATCATCCTGGGTATCTCCATCCTGGTTTTCTTTCACGGTATCATCGGTGTTCTCAAAGCTTTCTTTGGGCCTCATCTGGCCAGGCCCATCGTGAGGTCTCTCAGACCCGGGTTTCTCCTGGTTGTGCTTGGCCAGTTCAGTTTCATCGGTACCATCGCAACCCTGGTGATCAGTGCCAGGCTTCGCAAGTTTCCCATCGAGCTGGAGGAGGCGGCCATGGACCTCGGCTCGAGCCGCTGGGGCGCCATATTCAGTGTGACCTTGCCCTATCTTTTGCCCGCCCTTTTCAGCGCGGGCATCCTCGCCTTCCTCCTCTCCTTTGAGAACTTCTCTACCACCCTTTTCCTCATCGGTGCAAAACCCACCCTGCCGATCTTTCTTTACTCCAAGCTCCGGTTTTTCATCACACCTGAGATAAATGCCATCAGCGTGATTCTCATGGGTGGGACCGCTCTGCTGGGCTTGATCGGCATGACTATGAGGAGCGGCAAGGAAGTCGGGTAACGAGGAGTTGCTTGTCCAGAGGGAACTCGGGATAGGCTCGCTGTCAAACTTTACAGGCTGACTGAGTGGACGCAGGGTTGTTTCCCGCCCCTCGACTCTGGATGGTTGATTTCGGATTCTTGCTACGGTTGACAAATTTTTCTTGGGGTAGTAGAAGAATTTTCTTGTAATGAGACTCGAATTGGGAGCAAGAAATTTCCCCCACCAAGTAACGGGAGGGAAGGAGGTATGTCAAGATGCCGACAAAATACCGTAAACTTCTTGTAGTAGGGCTTGCCCTATCGCTGGTTCTGTTTTTCTTCACAGCAACCTTCGCCTTTGAAAAGGCGAAATTTGCCGTTGTCACCGACACCCACATGGCTCTTTACGGGGTGAACGGGATGAAGATGGGGGCTGCGAGTACAGAGATCGTCGAGAAGACCGTCAGAGAGCTGAACAAGGTGGAGGACCTCGATTTTGTTGTGGTTACAGGGGATTTGCTCCTGGATGGCGAACCCTGGAACCTCGATCTAATGAAGGTCTACCTCGATGATCTGAGGGTTCCCTATTATGTGGTATGCGGAAACCACGATTACGCCCCGGCATCACAGGCAAAGGCCGGGAAAGCCCCATATGTGGGTGTGAACAAGGCGGCCGTGATCTGGACATTTCAGGGCCATGGTTACAGAGGGGCCGACGCTTGGTGGGGTGCCGATCCGATGCCCGGCCTCCATCTCATCGGTCTCGATTCCAATGTGCCGATTCATTGGGGCGGCCATATACCGCTGTCCGAGATGAAGTTCTTGGACGAGGAACTTTATGCTAATCGGGACAAGGTCAACGTGGTTTTCTGCCACCACAATTTTGTGGCCTGGTGCAAGGACGACGAGTTCGGGGGGAAATTCGACAAGTTCCAGGTGGATAATGCACCTGAGGTCAGAAAGATCTTTGAGAAGTACGTGCCCGCTGTACAACTGGTGCTGAGCGGTCATCGCCATATCGGTCTGCGATACAAGACGGTAAACGGCGTAAACTATATTGTGAACCCCGCGGCTGTCTCCTATCCAAACCAATACACCCTCTATACACTGACTCCCCACAAGGTCAGCTATGAGACGAAATGGGTTCCTGTTGAATGGGGAATAATCGAGGAAGCCAAGGCAAACCTGTTGAAGGCTGAATGGTGGAGACCGACGGGAGCGAGCGACGAGGAGATGTTGGCATTTTTCGAGGGACCCGGCGATGTACTGAAGAAGGGGGAAATCGGGCTCAAGCCCGTGGCTCAGGGGAAACTCTGAATCCTATCCGGCCGGGATTAAGAGGTCTGGCCAGGGTGATTCAAGATTTGATTCAAGATTTGGTCCCGATTTGAGTCTCAAACCCGGCAGAGTGAGATGAGATCCAGCCTCGGATCGAAATGGAGGTGTGAAAGGGGGCGGCCTTTGAACGGTTTTTCGAGGGCTGCCCCTTTCCTTTGACGGCTGATCATTTGTTTGCAACTGTCGCGGATGTTTCGGGGAACAGGTCTTATGGGATTGGATAGGAAATCGTCGGCTGCATTCATATCCATAGGGGTCAATGTTCTCTTGGTCCTGTTGAAACTCCTGCTGGCAATCCTCTCTGGTAGTTTGGCCCTGCTGGCGGACGCGCTTCATTCGGGGTCGGATATCCTCGTATCTGTCCTGGTCTTCTTGGGAATCCGGGTCTCTCAGAAGAGGGCGATACCCTCCCTCCTGAGATCAAGAATCGAGAACTCGATTGCCATCACGATCTCCGTCGTCATCTGGTATTCAGCCTATGTGGTGTTTAGAAGGGCGTTGGGACAAGGAACAACAGAGATCAGGATGTTGCCCGTTGCGCTGGCGGGCACGGCGATATCGATCATGGTTTCTTATTTCCTTTCCCGCTATAAGATACATGTCGGCCGTAGTACGAATTCGCCGAGTTTGATCGCAGACGGCGAGCACTCCAGAACCGACATGTACTCGTCAATAGCGGTTCTGATCGGGTTGATAGGGTACATGATGGGGTTCAGGCTGGATCCTGTCGCCGCGATAGTCGTGGGTTTTCTTATCACCGTGGTCGGTTTCGAGATATTCCAAAGTGGAGCAAGGGCGCTATTGACCAAGACGTCGCTCCAATTCATCGCCTTGCGACTCAGAATCATTCCCTTTCTCAGAAGAACCGGACTTGTAGGGTACTACCGCAAGATAGTGCCTTACAGGAGGATGATCATATGGGTTGCGACTATCTGTCTTGTCGTCTCCTATCTGCTCACAGGCCTCTACACTGTGAGACCGGGTGAGGAGGCGATAGTGCTGAGGTTCGGGAGGATTATCAAGCCAGGCGTCATGCCCGGGATTCACTATCGATTCCCTTTCCCGTTTGAAAAGGTAATAAGACTGGGGACCGGACGAATAAACAGGGTGGAGATAGGCTTTCGAACCCGAAAGACCTTTGAGGAAGAACCCGAGGCCTATCTGTGGGAGACCCGCCACGTGAAGGGGAAGTACGAGAAACATTACGACGAGGCCTTGATGTTGACAGGAGACCAGAACATCGTGGATGTATGGATGGTTGTTCAATACCGGATTAGGAACATGGTTGATTATCTGTTCAGGGTTGATGCACCCGAGACCCTGATAAAGGGGGCCTGTGAGGCGGCGGTCAGATACCTGGTAGCCAGGCAGGACATCGACATGCTCTTGACCAGCAGGAGGCATTGGATCGAACAGGAGATAGAAAGAACGCTTCAGGGGTTCCTGGACAGATATGGGGTTGGGGTAGAGATCATCAACGTCGCTGTTCCGGCCATCCACCCGCCGATTGAGGTGGTGCCGGCCTTCAGGTCGGTTGCCAGTGCCAGCGAAGACAAGGAGAGGTATATCAGGGAAGCTGAGTCCTATTTCAATCGCATTGTTCCACGGGCAAGAGCAGATGCGGCCAGGACTCTCGAAGAGGCGAAGGCTTATGAGATTGCAAAGGTCAACAGGGCCGAAGGTGAAGCCATGCGGTTTCTGGAGCAGTTAGGCCAATATCGTGCTGCCAGGGACATAAGCACGACCCGGATCTACCTCGAGACCATGGAAAAAGTCTTGCCCGGGACAAACAAATTCATTCTCATCCCAGGTGGATCCACAGATGTCTTGGATCTCAGGCCCTATGCGGGGAGACGCGGATCTGTTGGGGGCTTGATCGGGGGGAGAAAAGAATGAAGAGAAAGCTGTTGCCGCTCATTCTGGCGGTCATAGTCTTGACCTACATGGTAAATACCGCGCTCTTCTCCCTGGATGAGACAGAGATCGGGGTGGTCCTCCAGTTTGGGAGACCTGTGGAGGTTCTCCGCGAAGCCGGTTTGCACTGGAAACTGCCCGATCCCATCCAGACAAAGACCGTCTTCGACAAGAGGGTTCTGGTTTACGATCCTACGGCTTCGGAGTTCCTGACGGGTGACAAGCAGAATATTGTGGTCGATATGTACCTGTGTTGGAAGATAATCGAACCGCTGAAGTTTCTGCAGGCGGTAAGAGACCGAAAGAGCGCGGAGTTGAGGCTGGAGGACATTGTTCGGGCTGAGGCGGGTGCCGTCTTCGGCAACTATCCACTGACTGCCTTTGTTTCGGATAATCCGGCAGAGATGCGACTCCAGCGGATCATGGATCTCATATCCCAGAAGTGCGACCAGAGGGCCCGGCACCAGTTCGGGATTGAGGTCGTTGATGTCAAAATGAAGCGGCTGAATTTTCCGGATGAGAACAAACCCAGTGTCTTTGCCCGCATGTGGGCGGAGAGGGAGAGAATAGCGAAGAAGTACAGGTCTGAGGGGCAGGAGGTCGCGGCCAAGATCAAGGCGGAAGCCAAGAAGCAGAAGGAGATAATCCTCTCAGAAGCTTACAAGGAGGCCGAGAAGATCAAGGGGGAGGGAGACGCAGGGGCCATGCGGATATATGCCGAGGCATTTGGCAAGGACCCCGGGTTCTACAAGTTTCTAAGGACATTGCAGTGCTATGAGAAGTTCCTCGACGAAAAGACGACAATCTTGCTTCCAGGAGATACGGATCTCCTGGAACTATTGGAAAAAACAGGAACAGTGACTTCCCATGGGGCAGAAAAAGACTAACCCGGTACTGGATGATTTGAAGGCGAGTTTCAAACACCTGAGGGCCCTGTCCAGGCTTGGCTTGATAGGCGCTGCCCTGATCTGGGTACTCTCCGGTTTCTATGTTGTGCAATCCGATGAACAGGGTGTGGTAAGGCGGTTTGGCAGGATGGTGAGGGGAGTGGTTTCTCCAGGCATGCACTACCACTTGCCATGGCCGATCGAGAAGGTGGACAGGCCGAAGGTAAGGAAGATAAGAAGGGCAAGCATAGGCTATGTGAGAGAGGGTGGAGGAGAAGGGGAAAAGGCCGGGGCAGCCATCGTACAGAGACTGACCGGTGACATCAATATTATCGACCTGCGGATCATGTTGCAATACTCGATAAAGGATGCTTCGGATTACCTGTTCGGGACAGAAAACCCGGATTATTTGGTCAAAGTCGCTGCAGAGGCGGCCATAACCCAGATACTGGGCGGCATGCCCGTGGATGAGGTTCTAACCATCGGAAAAATAGAGATTCAGAATCAGACCCAGAGAATCGTCCAGGAATTTCTGGACAACTATGGATGCGGAATTCTTATATTGACGACAAACCTCCAGGAGATCCATCCACCCAAGGACGTGATAAAGGCCTTTAAGGACGTCATCAACGCCCAGGCAGACAGGGACAAGTTCATAAGCGAAGCCCATGCCTTCGAGAACCTGATCCTCCCCAAGGCCCGCGGGGAAGCCGAGGCGCTGATAAAGTCGGCTGAGGCTTACAGAGAGGAAAAGATAAATCGGTCCCTGGGGGAGTCGAGCAGGTTTTTGAAGGTTCTCGAAGCGTATCAAAAGGCGCCCGAGGTGAGCAGAGACCGGTTGTATCTGGAGACGATGGAGAGAATCGGACCCAGAATAAGAAAATGGATCATATCTCCCCGGCTGAACGAGAGATTGATGAAGATCTACGGGATCGGAGAATAGGCCCCTGTCCCGAACCGGCTGGCGAAGGCCGGCCGGCATGTTGACAAATGTAGCGTTTTCCATTATTTTGCTGTTGGTTTTTTGCGGTTATGTTTCCCAACTCAAAGTCACAGGAAGGAGGGAGATTCACGCAGGTTGGCGAGTTTATGCAGGAAGGAAAGGAGGTGAAACAGGTATCTAAACCAAACCATTGAGGAGGGAAGAGCCATGAAAGAAAATAGGTATTTTGTCCTCATTCTCGCCGGATTGCTGGTCGCCGCTTTTGCCGTGGGAATCACTTCCACGGCGGCCCAGGCGGTGACGAAGATCACCTTCTGGCACGCCATGAGTGCCAAGCGGATGCCTGCTGTCAACCGTATCGTGGAGGGGTTCAATGCCACCCACCCGGACATCAAGGTGGAGCCCCAGTTCAGCGGCAAGTACAAGGAGGTTCTGGCAAAGGCCATAGCCGCTGCCAGGGGAGGGAGCCCTCCGCACATCGTCCAGGTCTACGAAGTGGGTACTCAGACCATGCTGGACAGCGGGGCGATCGTTCCCATATTCAAGATCGCCAAACCGGGAGAGATCGACTGGGGCGATATCATCGTCCCGATCAAAGACTACTATGCGGTGGATGGGAAACTCTATTCCATGCCCTTCAATTCCTCCACGTCGATTCTCTACTATAACAAGGACCTGTTCAGAAAGGCCGGACTGGATCCCACCAAACCGCCGACCACTTTTGCGGAGATGGAGAAGATCGGCGAGAAGATAGTGAAGAGCGGTGTGGCCCCCAACGCCGTCTCATTCGGGTGGCCGGACTGGCAGTTCGAGCAGATGCACACCCTCCACCAGCAGTTCTATGCGGACCACCAGAACGGTAGAGCAGGAAGGGCCACGAAGGTCTTCGGCAACCGCGAGTTCGGCGTGAGGGTCGTGAGCGAATGGACCAAGTGGGCCAAGAAGGGGGTTTTCCTGTATGGAGGTCCTGAATACTCCGCCAACAAGGCTTTTCTGGCTCAGAAGATCGCCATGCTCTACCAGTCGACCTCCTCGGTCGGCTCCATCACCAAGGCAGCCAAATTCGAGGTCGGGACGAGTTTTCTCCCGAGGCTCCAGGGATATCCAAGGGGGAATACGGTTATAGGGGGAGCCACCCTGTGGACCATGAAAGGCCATTCTCAGAAGGAATACGATGCGGTCTGGGAGTTCTACAAGTACCTGGTTCGCCCCGAAGTCTCGGCCCAGTGGCACAAGGATACGGGCTATTTCCCGAGCACCAACAGCGCGGTCAAACTCCTTATGGACCAGGGATGGTTTTCGGAACACCCGAATCACCTCACGGCATTTCTCGAGATCCTCACGGGCGTCAAGGTCCCTGCGTCTCAGGGCGTTCGTCTCGGCCCCTTTGTTGCCATTCGGCAGGCCTTCAGGACGGCCCTGGAGAAGTCGGTCGAAGGCAAGCTGTCGCCCCAGGAGGCGATGGACGAGTATGCGGCCGAGGCTAACAGGCTTCTGAAGGAGTACAACGAGCTCTATCAATAACCGCGAGGCTTGGAAGGGGGCACGAGGCTTACCATGTGCCCCCGATTCTCTCTGGTAAGCCATGCAAAGTAGATTCCCCGGTCGATTGCTCCCCTACCTCCTTCTCTCCCCGTCTGTCGTCATCGTGATCGTGTTTCTGATTATCCCCTCTATCCAGTCCCTCTACTACAGTTTCTTCAGGGTCTCACCCTTCGGTGACCGGCTCGTCTACGTTGCATTCGACAATTTCATCAAGCTGCTCAATCCCGATTATCTCAACAGCTTCATCGTCACGCTGGTTTTTACGGGTGCCATCGTTGTGATCGGCCTTGCCGTCTGCCTGGCCCTGGCTCTGGTGGCGAATCAGAAGGTGGCCGGTATAGGACTTTACAGAACGGCCCTGATCTGGCCGTATGCCTTGTCGCCCGCGGTGGCCGGGACCATCTGGGCCCTGGTCTTTGATCCTTCCACAGGAGCCTTCTCCTACTTCATCTCCCTTGTCTCCGGGACGATGCCAAACTGGCGGACCAACGGCACCTTTGCGGTTGTGGTGATTACGCTGGCTGCCATGTGGAAGATGGTGGGCTACAACGTGATCTTTTTCCTGGCCGGTCTTCAAACCATCCCCCGGGAGCTTATCGAGGCTTCCGAAATCGACGGGGCCGGGGCTCTGACCCGTTTCCTGAAGATTACCTTCCCCCTCCTATCGCCGATGACCCTCTTCCTCTTGATCATGAACACTCTCTACGGCTTCTTCCAGGTCTTCGGCCTGATAGATGTCATGACCGAGGGTGGTCCTGCACGGGCCACGGAGGTCCTGGTCTACAAGCTCTACTATGACGGGTTCATCAGTTTGAAGACCGGTTACGCCTCGGCCCAGTCGATCGTGCTCTTTGTCTTTGTGGCCGGGCTGACTCTGCTCCAGTTCAGGTTTGCCAAGCGGTGGGTCTTCTACCAATAGGATGGAGATGAATAGGAACCGTTTTTTCCACTTTCTGGTTCATCTGGTTTTGATCACCTCTATTGTGATCATCGCCTTTCCGGTCTTTTATGCCTTTATCGTGAGCACCCAGTCCTTCCAGGACGTCTTTGTCTATCCTCCCAAGTTTACGCCGGGCACGGACACGATCCAGAACTACGTGGCCGCCTGGAAGACCGTGAAGATGGGCCGCCTCCTGTTCAACAGCGCGTTCATCTCCGTGGCCGTGGCCGTGGGCAAGATCGCCCTCTCCCTTATGGCCGCCTTTGCCTTCACCTACTTCGGCGATTTCCGGGGAAAGGGGCTTTTCTTCGTGATAATCCTGATCACCCACATGCTCCCCCTGCCGATCCGTATCGTTCCCACCTTCGAGTTGATGAGAAACTTCCATTGGGTGGATACTTACTATGCCCTCACCATCCCCTTCTTTGCCAGTGCAACGGGGGTGCTCCTGTTCCGGCAGCTCTTTCTCACCGTCCCCGGTTCGCTCTGCGACGCTGCCAGGGTCGATGGGATTACGCCCATGGGTTTCCTGATGCGGATTCTCGTGCCCCTTTCAAAGACCAATATTTCCGCCCTCTTCCTTATCGAGTTTCTCTACATGTGGAATCAGTACCTCTGGCCTCTGGTGATCACGAACCGGGACGAGATGCGGGTGGTTCAGATCGGCATCAAGATGCTTCTGGCCGGGCAGGCACAGGCGGCGGACTGGAACATCATCATGGCGGGTACGATTCTCGCCATGCTCCCCCCCCTGATTATCCTGTTTGTCATGCAGAGCAGCCTGGTCAAGGGTTTCAGCATGCAGGAGGAGAAGTAGGGATCGCTTCTGCAAAGAAACCGGGAACAGAGCGCTGATCAACCCTCCCTGTGACGGATTATCACCTCGACGATCTCGGCGAATCCCTCGCCTCCCTCCTGGCCGGCCACAAACGCGGGCAGGTTCTCCATCCGGTCTGCAAAGCGGAGGACGTTCTCGACCCCGGCGGTGTATGGGAAGAAGCGGAACATGGGCTCGTCGTTCGGCGAGTCACCGCAAAAGAGAAACCGGTCCCTGGTCCGCTCCAGGTCGAGTCCCCACTGCTCCCTCACCAGGGTGGCGGTCATCCCGAGTTTATCGTAACTGCCGAACCACCCGTTCACGTGGATGGAGGAGACCTTGCAGACCGCCCCGTTCTGTCTGAAGATCCCGCATATCCTGTCCACCGCGTCCCGGCCGAGGGGTTCTACGTCCTCGCAGTAGTCGATGGCCAGGTCGGTCTCGCGGTAGAGCTGGTCGCTCGAAAGAGCGGAGCCCGGAACAGAGGCGAGGATCTCTCGTCCCAAATCCATCAGGCGTCTCCGCTTCTCGGCCCGGACCTCCTCCGGATCGAGAAACCGCTTCTTCAGCCTTCGCTCTTTTTCGTCGAACCAGAAGTAGAAGGCCCCGTTCTCTCCCACCACCCCGTCGACGGGCCACATCCGGGCGATATGGTCGCACCAGCCGGCAGGTCTTCCCGTGATCGGAACGGCCCTGAGCCGAGAGGCCCTGAGCCTCCACAGGGCCTGGTAGGCCTTGCTTGGTATCTTGCCCCTGGTCGTGAAGGTATCGTCGATGTCGAAGAAGACACCTATCAGATTCCTTGCAACCTCAGGTGGAATCAGATCGATCGATGGTATCGTGCCGCGAAGCCCCATCCTACCTCCGCTCGCTGAGCTCGAGGCGGACCTTGTCCGGAGCCTCCACGTATGCTATGCGGAGACCAGGGCGAAACTGCATGGGTTCCAGCAGGAACTTGACACCCTTTGCCTTGAGCTCTGAAACGGCGGCGTCCATGTTCTCCACCTCTACCCCGAAGTGATCCAGGCCCACGCGGCTCTGGATGGTCGGCGGGAGCGGGGTTTCGTGGGGAAGCCCCTCGATGAGGATGAGCTTGAAACCGTTCAGGTCTATGTAGTATATCTTTTTTCCCTTGTACTCGCTTTCAAAGGTCACCCTCGCCCCGAGCATGTCGCAGTACCACTGTTTGGTGGTCTCGATCTCAGGGGCGATCAGGTGAATGTGATCGACTCGGAAGGTCTGCATACATCCGTCTCCCCCGTTGCGGTGTCCCGGCTTCATTGGATCAGATCATGGCCCAGGGAAAAATATTAGAGGAAAGACGGTCTCCCGTCAAGGAGAGGAGAACTCGGCCCTCTTTTTTTGCAACCTCACCCGGTTGTCCCGGGCTATCCCGCCCCAAGGGTGGGAGACCCGAGGCTGTTTTTGTGGAGTTTCCTGAGTTTTCGGCCCAGGATTCTTGCAAGTATATGACTTCACGATCTTTTTCTGTCTTGGCAGGAGAACACCCTTGTCCCCTCGCTCCTGGGCTCACGCGGTTACCCTATCAAGGTTCGCGGGTGGGGAATTCCTGCCCCTTCCCCGCTCTAAAGGCGGGGCTTTCCCCTTCCCGCTCACCCTTGATGGGTGCCCCACCGCTTCCGCAATGTCGCTCGGAGGCAAGGGTGTCCTCCAAAAGTCAGGAAACTCCACCTGTTTTTTCCTTGACAGAGCCGGACGGTCAGGTTATAGAAAGGTCATACCTTTTTCCGGACAGCCATGATCACCTTCAAGCCGGTCGAGAACAAGAGGATATTCGAATTGGTCACCGACGAGATCCGGGAGGCCATTTTCTTCGGCTCGTTGAAACCGGGCGATCGGTTGCCCTCGGAAAGGGAACTCTCCAGGCAGATGAGGGTGGGTCGATCCGTCATAAGAGAGGCGATCAGGACCCTCGAACTCTCGGGACTCGTTCACGTAAAACAGGGTGTGGATGGGGGCATATTCGTCAAAGAGCCGGATGGCACTAACTTCACGAGGTCCTTTTCCGACCTCCTTCGCCTCGGGCATATCGACATCGAGGAACTCACCGAGGCCAGGCTGCTGATCGAAAAGGACGTAATAGACCTTGTCACGAGAAAAGCCGAACAGCGGGATTTCGAACCTCTCGATCAAATCATCACCACAGGGTTTGCGAAGCTCCAAAGGGGGGAAAAAATCCGAAAGGAGAACTTCCAGTTCCACATCGTCCTTGCCGAGCTCTCTCGAAATCCCATCTTCGTCATGATCGTCAATGCCATCGTGCCGATTATCGCCGTTTTCGTTGAGATGCTGAACCCCCCCCTGGCACACTCCCGGAGCATCTTGGAAAGCCACAGGGATATTCTCGAAGAGATCAAGAGGGGGAACGCCGCTGCGGCCAAGGAGAAGCTCGATGAACACATACTGTATTTTTCCAAGGAGTTCAAGAAGCTGATGCCCCTGAAAGGGGTGAGATTCGAGGAGGCCATGAAGAAGATCGCCGAATTCCGGCGTTGAGTCGGTCGGGGCGTCTGCGGCTTTCTCCAAGGGATGGGGGAACGGGCCATGCCTTTTTCGGATTTGAGAGAGTACATCGAAGCCCTCGAAAGGGAAGGAGAACTCGTCCGAATCAAGAGAGAGGTCGACTGGAATCTGGAGCTGGGCGCCGTGATCCGGCGCTCGTATGACCTGAGGGCTCCGGCGCCTCTCTTTGAAAACGTCAAGGACTACCCGAAGGGGTATCGCATACTTGGGGCCCCCATCGGTTTGAGCCGGCGGCCGCGCCGGGCCTTGGCCAGGTTGGCCACGGCTTTAGGCCTTCCTCCGAACTCCACGTTCAGCGAGATCGTGGAGTGGTGTGCCGGGAGGAGAAAGGAGAGGATCAAACCGGTTGTAAGGGATGGAGGGCCCTGCAAGGAAGAAGTCCACCTGGGAGACCGGGTGAACCTGCTCGACCTCCCGGTTCCTTTTTTCCATAAAGGCGACGGAGGACGCTATCTAGGAACCTGGCACATCGTCGTGACCAAGGATCCCGATACCCAATGGGTCAACTGGGGAATGTACAGGCTCATGGTTATCGACGAGCGCACCATGGGGTGCCTCTTGCGTCCGGACCAGCATATCGGACTCCACTACTACCAGAAGTGTGAGGCACGGGGCAGGCCGATGGAGTTTGCCGTGGCGATCGGAACCGAACCCGTGAGTTCCCTGGTCGGTGCCATGAGGGTCCCCCCCGGAGTCGAAGAGGCGGACGTGGCAGGAGGGATCAGGGGAGAGCCGGTGGAACTGGTGGAGTGTGAGACCGTAGACCTCTGCGTACCGGCCACCGCGGAGATCGTCATCGAGGGGGTGGTGCCTCCCCATGAAAGGGAGGAGGAAGGACCCTTCGGCGAATACACGGGCTATCTGGCCCATGAGTCCTCACCCAAACCGGTCTTCAGGGTGACCGCCTTGACTCATCGCAGGGATCCAATTCAGGTCCACTCCTGCATGGGTGTTCCTGTGGATGATTCTGACGTGGTCACCACGGTGATGCGGGCTGCCGACATTCTGGACGATCTGCGGGAAAAGGGCTTCCCCGTGAGGATGGTCTACCTTCCCCCCGAAGCGGTGGGCCACCTGGCGGTGATCTCCACGAGAGTCCCCTTTGCAAACTTCGCCAAGCACCTGGCATTCTCCGTGTGGGGCTCGACCTCGGGCAGGACGATCTGGTACCTCGTTGTGGTGGATGAAGATATCGACCCGACGGATATGGGGGAAGTGACCTGGGCCCTGACCACCCGCTGCCACCCTCAAAGGGGGATCTTCTCCACCGGGTCTTCATGGGGAATACCGCTTCTGCCCTTTCTGTCCGAATACGAAAAGACCCATTACATGGGTTCCCAGGTCCTGTTCGATTGCACGTGGCCCAAGGATTGGCCCGAGCAAGCCGTCCCCGTAAAGGCGTCGTTCGACCAGGTCTGGCCCGAGGAGATCCAGCAGCGGGTCTTGGAGAATTGGTCGGCATACGGGTATGCCGCCGAGAATGAGGAAGACTGAAGTGGTATGTATCTGGAGGGGAAGGAGGTGAGGCACGGGAAAGGGGCGAGGAGATGGGAATCCAACGAGATAGACTCTGTTTTTGGAAAACTCTGACCAAGGAGGGATCGAAATGAATCTGAAAAGAGCGACCTTGATTCTTGTTTTGGCCCTGGTTTCGGTGCTTGTGATGGAAGGGCTGGGGTTTTCGGCGGAGAAGATAACGCTCACCCTATGGACGAGGAAGCAGACGAGCAAGTACCTGACGGATCTCAGGGTGTGGGGTATCCAGCAGTTTGAGAAGGCCCATCCCAACGTGAAAGTGAAACATACCCCGATGCCCTTCATGGACCTCGTACGGAAATGCATCGTCAGCCTCCGTGCAGGACAGGCGGCCGATGTGATGACGATACCGAACGAGTTCTCCGATCTCGCCAGGGGTGGATATCTGCTGCCCTTGGACAAGTATATCGCCCGGGACGTGGAAGACTGGATGGATTTTCTGCCCCAGCTCAGGGACTTTGACACGCGGAACGGACACATCTACGGTGTCCCCATCGACTACGCCACGCGGGTCCTCTTTTACAACAAGGACATGTTCGACGAGAAGGGGCTTCTCGTCCCTCCCAGGACTTGGATCGAATTCAGAGAGTTCGCCGAGAAGCTTACAGACCCCGCCAGGGGGGTATATGGGGCGGGAATAGATGGAAAGGGAATCATGATCACGGGCCTGCTTTACTCTTTTGTCCACCAGGCAGGCGGGAGTTTCCTGAACGAAGACTGGACGGAATGCGTCGTCAACAGCCCTGAGGGGGTCGAGGCACTCACATTCTGGGTCGACCTGCTGCACAGGTACAGGGTTCTGCCCCCCGAGACGCCTGATCTCGACTTTCACGGACTCCTCGGCATGTTTGCCGCGGGAAAGATCGCCATGCTTCACGCCTTCTACAACATGTATCCCGCCCTGGATCAGATGAACCCCGATCTCAACTACGGCGTGGCGGTCATGCCCACGTATCGAAGGACATTCGCCTTCTCCCCTGACTGGAACTTCTGTATCTCGAAGAACACCAAACACCCTGACGAAGCCTTTGAACTCGTCCAGGCGCTGACGAATTCCGAGTTTCAAAAGAAGCTGAAGGGCTATTTGCCTACCAGGAAGAGCGCGGCCAAGGAACTCCCGGAGGTCCTGAGGGCTTCTCTGTTCTTCGGGAGAACAGACCCGACGCCCCCGGGATTCGCCAAGTTTCCGACCATCTACCAGGATTGTGTCCAGTTGGCCCTGTTGAAGAAATTGACCCCGAAACAGGCCCTCGACAAGGCGGCCGGCGAGATCAACGCGATCCTCAAGGAGAAACAGGCCAAGGGATTCAAGATGAAGGACCTGGGCTGGAGCCTGGAGACTTGGAAGAGACCTTAGGTACGAATCGGGGTGAGGGGGCTCGTGTTGCCCTCGCCCCGGTTCTCCTTTTCCTAAGGTTTGCGCCAGGGCACGGCTGAGAGCCGTGCAGAGATCGGCCTTTTGCGGCTTGGGTCACTCATGGGAAGAGAAACCCGGCATACCGATTCGACAGGCAGCGGACCTCAGAGCATGGCAGAGAGGATCGGTGAGATCAGAAGGGCGATCTCCGCCTATCTCTGGGTATCGCCCGTGCTGGTCTGCATCGTCGGCCTCATCGCCTATCCTGTGTTTCGGTCCGTTCAATTGAGCCTCTACGACTGGGACCTGGGGGAGATGGAGCACCCCTTCATAGGGCTCCAGGGATATATCAAGGTGCTCGTGGACCCCGGGTTCCGTGAGATCGTCTGGAATTCATCCGTCTGGACCCTGGGGGTTGTCCTGATCAGTCTGGTCTTCGGCCTGGCCATGGCCCTTCTCCTCAACGAGGAGTTCAAGGGGAAGACCCTCGTGGTCCTTCTTCTCTTGATCCCCTGGGCCACTCCGAGAGTCGTGATCGCCCTCGCCTGGAAGTGGATGTACGCGAGCACATTCGGGATCCTCGACTATCTGCTCCGGGTCTTCTCTCTGGATTCCCTGCACCGCCTCTGGCTGGGGGATCCCGAGATCGCCCTTTATTCGGTGATGGCTCCGATGATCTGGAGGGACTATACCTTTGAAGCGTTCATCTATCTGGCCGCCCTGAAGGGGGTGCCGAAGGAACTCTACGAGGCGGCCGATGTGGACGGTGCCGGGCCGGTCCACAAGTTCATCCATGTCACCCTGCCGGGCATCATGCCCACCCTGATCGTGGTGAATCTGCTGGAGACCATGTGGAATTTCAATGTCATCCAGATGATATGGATCATGACCGAGGGAGGGCCCATAGACAGCACCACCACGCTTCCGGTCAAGGTCTACAAGGTGGCTTTCCAGTATTTCCTGTTCGGCAAGGCGTCGGTCTATGCGGTTTTCACCTGCCTGTTCCTGGTCGTTTTCATGTTTGCCTACCTGAAGGTCGCACGGGTGAGGGGAGATGGGGACTAGAAAGAGGATCATCGTCTATCTTTTGGCTTCCTTCTTCGTGGTCCTAGTGGTCATTCCCTACTTCTGGGTCCTGACCACGTCGTTCAAGAGCCATGAGGATATCTTTCGATTGCCCTTGGAGCTGATTCCAAGAAGACCGGTCTTGGACAACTACGTCGAGGTTTTGTTCGGCCCGGAGAATTTCCAGCGGAAGTTCCTGAACAGCCTGATCGTCACGGTATCGACGACCCTTGTCGCCCTCATGATTTCAATCAGTTCCGCCTATGCTCTCGCCCGGTTCAGGATCAGGAGAAAATTCACCATACTGAGAATCATCCTGGTGAGCCAACTGGTTCCGATAGCGGTCCTCTTGGTTCCTCTCTACGAGGTGTTCAGGGTTCTCCACATCCTGGATACCTACTACGCCCTCATCCTCGGAAACCTGGCCTTTTGCGTCCCCTTTGCCGTCTGGTTGTTGAGGAGCTTCTTTTTGAGCGTACCCGTGGATATCGAGGATGCGGCTCTCATCGACGGCTGCTCGAGGATCCAGGTGTTGATCAGGATCGTGCTCCCCGTGTCGGGCCCGGGGTTGGTCACCGCTGCGGCGTTCATCTTCATCTATTCCTGGCAGGAATATATCATGGCCCTCACCTTCATCAATACCGGGGACAAATACACCCTGCCGGTCGCCCTTACTTCCTTCATCGGTCAATACGGCACCCAGTGGGGGTCTCTGATGGCGGCTTCCGTGATTGTGACGATTCCCGTAATGGCCATGTTCATGCTCTTGCGGCGGTTCATCGTCAGCGGCGTAATGGGCGGCGCTGTCAAGGGGTGAGGGTGTGCTCAGGATTGGAGGCTAGGAAATTGAAAAGAAGAGTCATCGATCTCTCCCATCCCATGATCCCTAACCGGATGAATCGGAAGCTCGAAGTAAAGAGACTCCTGGTTGGTGACACGAGACCCCTTTCCCTGCCCGATCCCGGGGACAGGAAGATAGAGATCTTTGAACACCCGGCGGATCAAAGAGACACGGTTCCCATTCCCGATGGTGAGTATTTTCTCATGTCGGAGATCGAGATGAACAGCCATGCAGGGACCCATATCGAAATACCCTATCACTGCCTGAAACACAGGCAGGATTTTACGGAATTCCCACTGGACCGATTCTTTGGACCCCTTGTGGTGCTCCGTTTGAGGGACCTGCCGCCCTCTCACGAGATCACCCTGGAGGAGATGGAAAAAGCCGCCGAAGGGGCGGGTGGCATTCGGAAGGACGACGTCGTGTTCTGCGATTTCGGGTTCGACGTCTATTTCTTCGGACCCATCGAGAGGTACATGACCCATCCCTATCCCAGCGCCGATGCCACGAGATGGCTTGTCGATCAGGGCATAAAGCTGTTCGGCGTTGATGCGGGCATGATCGAGAGGCCGAAGAACCCCTTCCATGAAAACCACCTCTTGCTTCTGGAAAACGACATTCCCCTGATCGAAAACCTGGCCCATCTCGATCGAGTGGGGAAGGGACGTACCGAGGTCTTTGCCTTCCCCCTGGCCGTCAAGATGGCCGATTCCATGCCGGTGAGGGTTGTGGCTGTGGAGCACCTGGACTGAAGGGGCGGGAGGCGGCCCCGGTCTTCGATGCTCTCTCTGCTCTGCCGGTTCCAGTTAACCGAATACGATCCGGAGGTTGACCATGAAGTATGTGAACGAAAACGACATCGCTCCACTGGAATTTCCCGGAAGAACCCTGACGGTCTTGATCTCACCCGAGGACGGAAGCGACCACCTGACGACGGCAATCTCAAAGGTCCCTCCAGGGGGAATGCTGCCCTGGCATGTGCACGAATCGTCCGATGAGGTGATCTATGTGATGAGCGGGGAGGGCCTGGCGTCGCACGAGTCCCTGGACGAGCCCGTCAGGATATTTCCGGGTATGGCTCTGTACATGCCCATGGGCAAGAAGCACTGTATCGAGAACAAGGGTGACGAGGAGATGCGCCTCTACTGTTCGTTTTCCCCTGGGATTCGGTTCGCCTCCCCGAAGTAGCCCCGTCACCCCACGGATGACCGGGAAGCCCGTTGAGGAGGGATGGTTGAGGAGGCGACAGATGGGGAAAATCTACCGCATCGATATCGGTCGCAACACGTTCGAGGCCCTGGATCCGCCCCGCGCATACAGGCATCTCGGCGGCAGGGGGCTTTCGGCCGCGATTCTGCGCGATGAGGTCGATCCAAAGGCCGAGCCCCTTTCTGCCGGGAACAAGCTCGTCGTCGCGCCGGGACTTTTGGGTGGGAGCGCCGCCCCGTGCTCCGGCAGACTCTCCTTTGGCGCGAAGAGCCCGCTCACGGGAACCATCAAGGAATCGAACGCCGGCGGTCTCGGGGCCCAAAAACTGGCCAGGCTGGGAGTCAAGGCGCTGGTCTTCGAGGGACAGCCGAACCCGAACCGTGCGGTGATCAGGATCGATGGAGAGGGTGTCGAGATCCTGTCCGGAGAGGGGCTTCATGGACTCCCTAACTACGAGTGTGCGAGGAGGCTGAGGGAGAGGTTCGGCAAGGGATGTGCTACCATAACCGTGGGCCCGGCAGGGGAGAGGGGATTTCTCAATTCCACGATCGCCGTCAGCGACATGGACGGACTTCCCACCCGCCAGGCGGCCCGGGGAGGACTGGGCGCCCTGCTGGCCTCCAAGGGCGTGAAGGCCATCGTCATCGACGACTCCCGGACCAGAGTGGTACAGCCCCTGAATCCAGGGGTCTTCAGGGAGGCGTGCAGGGCTTTTGCCAAGTACCTGATCGAGACCAAGCAGATGCTGAGGACCCATGGAACCGCGGTTGTGGTGAACCCCGTCTGCGGGGTCGGGGGACTTCCTACCCGCAACTTCTCGAGAGGCCGGTTCGAAAAGGCCGCAGAGATCTGTGGAGAGAAGCTCCACGATGTGATCCTGGAGAGGGGAGGAGAGGGGAAGATTGCCCACGTCTGCTGCCCGGGGTGCGTGGTCGCCTGCTCGAATGTCTTCCCGGACAGGAGCGGAAAAAGAATCGTCTCGAGCCTGGAATACGAGACGATCGCCCTGCTCGGAGCGAACCTCGAGATCGCCTCGCTCGACGATATCGCCGGAATGAACCTCCTGTGCAACGACTACGGTATCGACACGATCGAGACAGGGGTGACCCTGGGCCTTGCCATGGAGGCCGGTCTGATTCCCTTCGGGGACGCCCGGGGTGCCAGAAGAATGATCGAGGAGATCGGGAAAGGATCCATCCTGGGCAGGGTCTTGGGAAACGGGGCGGCCACTGCCGGAAGGGTCCTGGGCGTCACGAGGGTTCCGGCCGTCAAGGGACAGGCCATGCCGGCCTACGACCCCCGGGGGTTGAAGGGGACCGGGACCACCTACGCGATGAGTCCCATGGGGGCCGATCACACGGCGGGCAACTGCCTGCCGGGAAGAGGGGGGCTGGACTGCACCAGGCCCGAAGGCCAGGTCGGCCTGTCGGTGGCCGTTCAGACCATCGTCGCGGCCCTGGATACCCTCGGCCTCTGCATCATGGTCGGATCCGATCCCTCGATAGACGGGTATCTCGCCGGGCTGATCGGCGGTTTTACCGATGAGGAGTGGACAGGGGAGGCGGTCATGGACTGGGGGAGGTCGATCCTGCGGATGGAGCATGCCTTCAATCGGGCAGCCGGGTTCACCTCGGCTCACGACAGGCTTCCCGGGTTCTTTCTGACAGAGAAACTCCCCCCTTACGGCCGGGTCTACGACGTCTCCTATGAGGAGATCGACAGGGCGAAAGAGGGGCTCATGGGATGCGGCGAGACGTGATGTGAAGGGGAGGGATCATCCAACCCCGCGGGGCATTCGACTCTGCCGGGGGAGCAGGGTCGAGGGGATGCAGACCGGAGGAGCGAGACCATGAAAGACACGGAACTCTTCCAGCTCGCCCGCAAGACCGCCATCGTGACAGGCGGGGGGAGCGGGATCGGCAGGAGAGTCGCCATCGCCATGGCCGATTATGGGGCGAGCGTCGTGATCGGAGACGTCGACGGGCGGGCGGCCGACCGGGTGGCTCGGGAGATCGAAGCAGAAGGGCACCCGGCCACCGCAATCGAGGTGGACGTCACGAGCCCGCAAGAGGTTCAGAACATGGTCGACCGGGTGATCGGATCCTATGGCCGGATCGACATACTCTTCAACAATGCCGGAATCGCCATCCGGGGGCCTGCAGAGGCGTTTTCCCTGGAGGACTGGAATCGGGTCATCGCGGTCAATCTGACAGGGATGTTTGTTTGCGCCCAGGCCGTGGGAAGGGTTATGATCAGACAGGGGGGAGGAAAGATCATAAACACCGCGTCGGTCTCGGGGAAACTCGGCCATCCGGGCAATATCGCCTATGCGGCGGCAAAGCACGGAGTGATCGGCATGAGCAAGGTCATGGCCGTCGAGTGGGCCGAGCACGGTGTCAACGTGAATTGCATAGGTCCCGGGGTTACCAGAACCGCGTTGACCGCTCGGGTCTTTGCAGACAGAGAGCTCTACGACGAGTTGGTGGGCAAGGTGCCCATGGGGCGGCTCGGCGAGCCCGAGGATCTCGTCGGAACCGTCATCTTTCTCGCATCCGACGCATCGAACTATATCACCGGGCAGACGATCTACGTCGAGGGTGGCCGGATGATCGATTAGCCTCATTCCCCATGCCTCAGCCGGGGGTCTTGGACAGATGGAAAAGCGTGTCGATATGCTGTACAGCGACCTGGAGAGGAGAATCTCCAACAAGAGAGAGATGTGGTCGGCCGGTCATCTCTCCGTGTTCGCCGAGGAGGGGTGGAGGGAGAAACCCCTCATCGTCCGCCGTGCAAAGGCCATAGAGTTGCAGCTCTCCCATATGCCGGTGGAGATCTCGGGAGGAGAACTCGTCGTGGGAAGAATTCCCCTCGGGAATCTCTGGTACGGGACCACTTTCCCGACCTATGCCACCGGGGAGGAGATAAGGGAGGCCGAGAGATACGGCATCGGGGTGCGTTCGGTGTGGGGGCATTATGTGCCGGACTATGCCAGGGTGCTCTACCGGGGCTTGAAGGGCATCCGAAGGACCGCGGCCGACAAGCTGGAATCCCTCGATGACTCCCCGGCCAACGAAAGGAAGCGGGATTTTCTCGAGGCGGTGCTGGTCGCGACCGGGGCCGTCCAAAAGCTCGCCGGGCGCTACAGAGACCTGGCCGAGTCTCTGGCAGACCGCGAGGAAGATGTCCGGAGAAAAGAGGAGTTGAAGGAGATCGCCCGGATTCTGTCACGGGTCCCCGAAGAACCCGCAGAGGGGTTCTGGGAGGCGGTACAGAGCTTCTGGCTGACCTTTGTGGCCCTCCACTCCACGATGAACAACGTCCCGGTGGGCCGCCTCGACTATTTCCTCTGGCCCTTTCTCAGGTCTGACCTGGAAAAGGGAAGGATCACCCTTGACGAGGCGCAGGAACTGGTTGACTGCCTGTGGCTGAAGTTCAATGAACGGAGCATGTTCCGCGAACCTGAAGTCGATCCCGGCAGGTTCATAATGGTCAAGCAGTCATCGCTGATGAAACCGTACACGGCTCTCTACAACTACTGGCTGCAAAACGTGATCGTGGGGGGCCAGGACGCCGAGGGCAACGATTCGACCAATCCCCTCTCCTACATGTGTCTGGAGGCGAGCAGGAAATTCGACCTGACCCAGCCGGTCATATCGGTGCGGTTCCATCCGAGAACGCCTGAGAGGTTGCTGGAACTCGCGTGCCGGGTCATTCAGACCGGTTCCGGCATGCCTTCCATCTACAACGACACCGTCCTTGTCAAGGGTTTTGAGAAGTACGGGTTTCCCAGGGAGAAGGCGCTCGGATACAGCAACGACGGGTGCTGGGAAACACTGATCCCGGGTGAGACCGAGTTCCGCTGGGGGCCCGTCCATGCTCTCCAGTGTCTCGAGTTCGCGCTCAACAACGGGAAGAGCCGCGTCTTCACGGAAACCGATAAGCCCACACTCCATGTCCCTGTGCGGGGCATAGCGACCGGAGACCCCGGGGAGTTCGGGACCTACGAAGACGTGTGGCAGGCCTTTGTGCGGCAGATGGACCATCAGATCGATGCCTACCGGAATCAGACGAGGTCTCTCTTCGGGAAACACTACCAGGTGGCCCCGGTTCCCTTGCTTTCCTGTCTCATCGAGGGATGCCTGGAGAGCGCCCGGGACATAACCGAAGGGGGCGCGCGATACTACATCAACGCGATCATGCTCACAGGCCTGCCCAACACCGCGGATTCCCTGGCGGCAGTGAAGACCCTGGTATTCGAACAGGGGAGGGTCGGCCTGGCCGAGCTCCTGGACGCCCTGGCCTGCAACTTCGAGGGACATGAGAGGCTGAGGCAGCTCCTGATCAACAGGAGCCCCAAATACGGGAACGATCTCGACGAGGTGGACCGGATCGCCGTGGAGATCGCCGGGCATCTGGTGGATCGAGTCGTGTCCGATGCCGACAGGTTTCTCCCGATCATGTTCGTACCGGGGATAGGGACGTTCGAGGACTACGACCTGTTCGGGAGGATGGTGGGGGCGACCCCTGACGGGCGGAAGGCCGGGACTGGCCTGGCTCCCAACGCGAGTCCTGTTCCCGGAATGGACGTGGCCGGACCCACGGCCCTCATCCATTCGTATGAGAAGTTCGACCACCTCTCCCTGGTCGCCGGATCCGAGCTGGACTTGAGCATGGACGCAAAGGACTTCAGGGGAGAAGAGGGTCTGAAGCTTCTCATGGATTTTGTCAGGGCCTTCCTCAGGACCAGGGGAACGATCCTGAACATCGCACTGAACGACGTGGAGACCCTGAAGAGGGCCCAACTCCATCCGGACGAGTACAGGGGCCTGCGGGTCCGTATGGGCGGCTGGTCGGCCTATTTTGTTCTTCTGGACAAGGAGAATCAGGATCACCAGATCGCCAGGTACAGCCGCTAGCAGATCAGAGACCGCAGAACCGGCACTCAGGCGGCGGGAGGCTCTCAGGGGGCGCCCGGTTGAGACGTGGAAAGCATCGATTCTGGTTATGAAGCCGGGGGATTGGTCTTCGATATCGACCGATTCACCATTCACGACGGGCCGGGAATCCGGATGGCCGTCTATCTGAAGGGGTGTCCCCTCCGCTGTCCGTGGTGCCACAGCCCCGAGTCTCAAAGCCGGGAGCCCGAGCTTGCCTATCATCAGGACAGGTGCATCCATTGCCTGACCTGCCTGGGGGCCTGTCCTGAAGGGGCTATAAGCAGCCACGGCCCTTCAGGGAGCATCAGGATCGCAAGGGAGCTCTGTACTGGTTGCGGGCGCTGCGCAGAGGAGTGTTACCCGGGTGCACTGAGGCTGGTGGGCAGACGGGTGACCGTGGGCGAGTTGCTTCGGATCGCCCTGAGAGACAGGATCTTCTACGATGCTTCAGGCGGAGGGATCACCGTGACAGGGGGCGAGGCCGCCATGCAGGCGGAATTCGCCGCCGGTTTTCTAAAGGCCGCCGGGAAACACGGCCTCCATACGGCTGTCGAGACCTCGGGCTTTTCCTCCTGGGGCAGGCTTTTCCGTCTCGCCGAGCCGGCAGACCTGATCCTCTACGATCTCAAGGTGATGGACCCGGATATACATCGGAAGTACATCGGCGCGGACAATCGACTGATCCTCGAAAACCTGGAGAAGCTGAGGGAGTCGCTTCCGGGAAAGGACATCCAGGTAAGGGTCCCCTGCATCCCGGGGATCAGCGACACGGACGAGAACATCCGGGCCACGGCCGTCTTTGCCCGCAGGCTCGACATCCGCCGCCTGGCACTGCTCCCATACAATGAATCGGCTTCGGCCAAATACCGCTGGCTGGGAAGGGAGTATCCCTTCTCTTCGCTCAAGCGGCAGTCGCCTTCCAGGATGGAAGAGCTCAAGTCCCTTGTCCTCTCCTTGGGCCTGGAGGTGGAGATTGCCGGCTGAGTACGGCCTTTGGCCGGATATCCAGCAGCCCCTCTCTCATGGACAACCCTACGACGACATTTTGCCATTCCGAGGAGCCAACCGATCAAGGATTGTCATTCCACAAACCGCGGATTCGGCCTTCGTCTTTGAACAAGGGCCGAGAAAGGGAGAAGACGGTTGTCCCTCACGTATCAACCGGCGTACACAGAGCCGATACCCTAAGGATCCCCTTTAGTGATAAAATATGACAGCACCGGCACGAGAAAGGAAAGGACCGTGAAGATCTCCCAAATCAGGAAACGAGATGGTTCTGTGGTGGAATTCACGCCCGGCAAGATAGAGCAGGCCATCCGCAAGGCCCTGGCCGCGACCGGAGCCGAAGACGGAGGGCTTGCCGCCCGCCTGGCCGGAAGGGTCGTCGAGATGGTGGAGCAGAGGTTTGCGGGGTCGATCCCGGGCGTGGAAGACGTCCAGGACACGGTCGAAGAGGTACTGATGACCCAGGGATACTCGAGTGTGGCCAAAGCCTACGTGCTCTATCGCCAGGAGCGGGCCCAGGTGCGGCGCCTCAAGAAGGCCATGGGCGTCAAGGACGATCTGAAGCTCACGGTCAATGCCGTAAAGGTGCTGGAACGCCGCTACCTCCTGAAAGACGAGGAGGGTCGAGTGATCGAGACGCCCACCGGGCTTTTCCGCCGTGTGGCCCGCACCATCGCCGCGGCTGAAACCAGGTTCGACCCCGGTGCCGATACGGAGGAACTCGAAGAGGCCTTCTTTTCCCTCATGTGCAACCTCGAATTCATGCCCAACACCCCCACCCTCATGAACGCGGGCGCCCCCCTGGGCCAGCTCTCCGCGTGCTTTGTCCTGCCGGTGGAGGACTCGGTCGTCGATATCTTCGAGACCCTGAAGAACATGGCAATAATCCACCAATCCGGGGGCGGCACGGGCTTTTCCTTTACCCGCCTCAGACCCGCGGGGGACATCGTTCGTTCAACCAAGGGTGTCGCCTCCGGGCCGGTATCCTTCATGAAGATCTTTGACGCGGCAACCGGTGTCATGAAACAGGGAGGCAAGCGGCGGGGCGCCAACATGGGCATCCTCAATGCGGATCACCCGGACATCATGGAGTTCGTCCTGGCCAAGGGCGACGGGGTGACCCTCTCGAATTTCAACATCTCGGTTGGGGTGACCGATGAGTTCATGAGGGCCGCCGCCCGTGGCCGGAGGTGGCCGCTCATCAATCCCAGAACAGGGAAGGAATCCGGCTCGGTGAAGGCACGGGAACTCTTCGACCTTATCGTCGACAGTGCCTGGCGGACGGGCGACCCCGGCCTCATCTTCCTGGACGAGATCAACCGCCACAACCCCACGCCGCACCTGGGACGACTGGAGGCCACAAACCCGTGCGGGGAACTGCCGCTGCTCCCATATGAGAGCTGCAACCTCGGGTCCATCAACCTTGCCCAGATGGTTTCGGGCGGGCGGATCGACTGGGAGAAACTGGGACGGGTGGTGGCCCTGGCAGTGCATTTTCTCGACAACGTAATCGAGGCCAACGTCTTTCCCCTGCCTGCGGTGGAGGAGGCGACAAGGCAGGGGAATCGGAAGATAGGGCTCGGGGTGATGGGGTTTGCCGATGCCCTTCTCAAGATGTGGGTTCCCTACGACTCGGAAGAGGGTTTGGAAAGAGCGGGGGAGATGATCCGGTTCATCTCCGACAAGGCCCGTGCCGCCTCGGTGGAGCTCGCGGCCAGGCGGGGTGTCTTCCCCAACTTCCCGGGGAGCATCTACGACCGTCCCGGGGCACCCAGGATGCGCAACGCCACGGTTCTTTCCATCGCCCCCACCGGCACGATCAGCATCATCGCCGGCTGTTCGAGCGGCATCGAACCGCTCTTTGCCCTGGCCTTTGTCCGTAACGTCATGGAGGGGACCAGGCTTCTGGAGATAAACCCGGTATTCGAGGAGGTGGCCCGGAGGCGTGGTTTTTTCTCGGCCGACCTGATGGAGCGGGTGGCACAGCGAGGAACCCTTCAGGGGATCGGTGAAATCCCGGAGGATGTCCGCCGTGTCTTCGTGACGGACTGGGACATAGCGCCCGAGTGGCATGTGAGGATGCAGGCGGTATTCCAGAAATACACCGACAATTCGGTCTCCAAGACGGTCAACCTGCCCGCCCAAGCCACCCCCGAGGATATCCGGAGGGTCTACAACCTTGCCTATGAACTCAAGTGCAAGGGGATCACCGCGTACCGTTACGGGAGCAAGAAGCAGCAGGTCCTGACCCTGGCCGGCCGGGAGCCCGGCCGGGAGGTCGAACCTGCGCCCTACGTGACGGTCGAGTCCGAATATGCCGGAGGTTGCGCGGCCGCGGCCTGCCCCTTCTAGGCGGACGGAAGGCAAAGCCCGGCCTCTGGAGCGGTCAAGGTCCAGAAATCCCCGCGCGCAAATACCGGTGTAGCCGCCGCGACAACTCAGGGGGCCGAGGGGAGAGGGTGTTCCCCTGAGTCGGGAAATTCGAGGGAATGACAATGGATTCCAGCGAGGAACTGCTCGTCTTTGACGGCCACAACGATTCCATCCAGGACCTCTATCTGCCGGAAGAGGGGGAAAGACGGTCTTACTTCGAGCGAAGCACCAGGGGGCACATGGATCTGCCCCGCATGGAGGAAGGGGGATTCGGGGGAGGCTTTTTCTCCGTCTTTGTCCCCTCGCCGTCCTCCAAGGGGAAGTTCCCCGGGGCGGATCCGGACGCGACCGAAACCGCCTACCAGGTGCCCATGGCCTCACGGGTCGACCCTGTTTATGCCCGGGATTTGGCCATAAAGGGGATGGCCTGTCTCTTCCGCCTCGAGGAACGCTCCAGGGGCCGACTCAGGGTCGTGCGCACGGCCGGAGAACTGGTTGCTTCCATGAGGGACAGGGTTATCGCGGCCCTGCTGCATCTCGAAGGGGCGGAGGCGATCGACCCCGGGCTCGATGCGCTCCATGTCTTCTACCAGGCCGGCCTGCGCTCTCTCGGCATCACGTGGAGCCGCGCCAACGACTTCGGAGAAGGGGTCCCCTTCAGGTTCCCCCATTCTCCTGACACCGGACCGGGCCTGACCGACGCGGGAAGAGAGCTGGTCAGGGCGTGCAACAGGCTCGGAATCGTGGTCGACCTCGCCCATCTCAATGAGAGGGGCTTCTGGGACGTGGAGAGGCTCTCCAGTGCGCCCCTCGTGGTGACCCACACCGCCGCCCATGCCCTCTGCCCTTCGACCCGCAACCTGACGGACAAGCAACTCGATGCCATTGGAGAATCGGGCGGGGTGGTGGGCATCAATTTCCATGTGGCTTTCTTGCGCCCTGACGGACGGCTCGATCCGAAAACGCCCCTTGCCGAAATCGCCCGGCACATCGACTATGTGGCCCGGCGGATCGGGATCGACCACGTGGCCCTGGGCTCTGATTTCGACGGGGCGGTCGTCCCCGACGAGCTCGGCGACGTCTCGGGAATGCCGAGGCTCATCGGCGTGCTGCGCAGCTGGGGGTACGACGGCGAGGCCCTTCGCAGGCTGGCCCATGAGAACTGGGTACGGGTGCTCCGCCTGACCTGGGGGGGTTAGGCCGGTGTTTGACACGCGGGGATCGATCGGGCAATATTAGATTCGTTCGACGACCTTCCCGGCGTCGGGAAGAACAGAAGGGGGGCGGATGTGATCGATCTCGCCGCCTGCCGGGCGGAACCGAGCCCGGGGATGGAGGCTTGAGGAGCGGCGGGTGGTCCGGGGCTCTCCTTGCGAGGTGTTGCGGAGATGGGAGGCAAGTTCTTTGAGGATTGGGACGAGGGAGCCGAGTATCTGACGCCGAGCCGGACCATGACCGAGACGGACGTGGTCATGTTCGCAGCCATGAGCGGAGATTACAACGAGCTCCACACCAGCGAGGAGTACATGAAAAATACCCAGTTCGGCAGGCGGCTCGTCCACGGGCTTCTGGGTCTGGCCGTCTCCCACGGCCTGTTGTTTCGGACAGGACTCCTGGAGGGGACGTCCATAGCTTTCCTGGAGATCGAATCGTGGAGATTTCAGGCCCCCATCTTTTTCGGAGACACCATACGGGTGAAGATCAAGGTGGCCGAAAAGAGGGCGAGCCGGAGCAAGCCGGACAGGGGGATCGTGAAGCTCTACCTGGAGGTGATAAACCAGGAGGGGACCGTGGTCCAGTCCGGGTTCAAGACGCTCATGATGAGGCGCCGTCCCTCGTGACGATGGGCCTGGAGGTACTCTGCCCGTGGAGAGGATGATCGGTCTGTTCCGGGCCCACGGATCCGGCCGGTGCGGAAACAGGGCCGTGCGGCGACCTGATTGAGAGAACACGGTCCGGGTGTCGAGGCGATTGCGGGTGGGCTCGGAGAGGGCTGCTGCGAGAAAAGCCGGCTGGGGCCGCGGTTATGGCCGGGCCCTTCCGCTGCGTGGTAATATGTAAGTAGGAAGCGAGAGACGAAAGGAGACAGCTATGGGAAAGGCGGAAGTCGAGAAGGCGAAGGCTTTGCTTCGGGAGTTCAAGGGTGACCGGTACCTTTTCGGGCCGGGTGTGCTGTCTGATGTGGGGCGGGTGGTTTCAAAGGCCGGCAAGCGGGCCGTCCTGGTGAACGACCCTTTTCCGGGGAGCGAGCGTTTCATCAAAACGATCCGGGAATCCCTGTCGCAAGCCGGTGTGGAACTTGCGGCAGAGGTGGCCGGGGCAGGCCCGAACGCTCCCAGGGAGGACGTTTTCCGCATAACAGAGGATCTGAAGCGCCACGACCCCGAGGTGGCTATGAGCTTCGGCGGTGGAAGCACCATCGACGCGACAAAGGCCGCCGAAGTGCTGCGAACCCTCGGGGGAGGGATAGACGGCTATTTCGGTACGGGCCAGGTCACCAAGGCGCTCTCGGAGACGGGCAAGACGTTGAGGCCCCACGTGGCGATCCAGACCGCGGCGAGCAGCGGGGCGCATCTGACGAAGTACTCGAACATCACGGATGTATCGACCGGCCAGAAGAAGTTGATAGTCGATGAGGCCATTGTGCCCGCCTATCCCGTATTCGACTACGAGGTGACCTACGGAGCGCCGATCAGCCTGACCTCCGACGGGGCACTGGACGGGATAGCCCATGCCACTGAGGTCCTCTACGGGGCCGTGGGCAAGCCGTACTACAAGAAGATGGAGGAGGTGGCCGAGGCCTGTATCGGGCTGGTGGTGGAGAATCTGCCCCGGGTGATCGAGAACCCCGGGGACACCGAGGCACGCCAGGCCCTGTGCCTGGCCACGGATCTCGGTGGATATGCGATCATGCTGGGAGGGACGAGCGGGGGGCACCTGACGAGTTTTTCCCTGGTCGACATACTCAGCCACGGGAGGGCCTGCGCCATCATGAACCCTTACTACACGGTATTCTTCGCTCCTGCCATAGAGGAACCACTCCGGCTTGTAGGGAAGATATACAAGAGGGCAGGGATGACCTCGGCCGACATAGAGCACCTCAGCGGCCGGGAGCTGGGCATAGCGGTCGCCGAGGCGATGTTCGAGCTGGCCAGGCGCATCGGTTTTCCGATCCGCCTCAGCGAGGTGGAGGGGTTCACCCAGGCTCACATCGAGCGGGCATTGACGGCCGCCAAGGATCCCCAGTTGAGGATGAAGCTCGAAAACATGCCGGTGCCCTTGACCGCGGACATGGTGGACGAATACATGGGATCGGTTCTCGAGGCGGCCAGGGACGGAGACCTCCAGAAGGTAAAGAACGTGGAGAAAAAAGGGTGATGGACCGCCTTTCGACTCGGCTGCTGAGGCACGTGGTGCTTTTCAAATTCAAAGCCGGGACGACGGAGGAGGAGCTCAGGGCCGTCGAGAACGCCTTCTGCGCGCTGCCCGGGAAGATAGACGCGATCCATGATTTCGAGTGGGGCACGGACGTGAGCGTCGAGGGCAAGGCCCGGGGGTTCACCCACTGTTTTGTGGTGACCTTCAAGAGCGAGGCGGACAGGGATGCCTATCTACCCCACCCGGCCCATGAGGAGTTTCGCTCCATCATGGCCCCACACATCGAAAAGGCCCTCGTGCTCGACTACTGGACGAGGGGTTGACGGGCCCGCCTGAGAGGGGACGGCGGACCCGAGGAGACGCCCGCCCCCGTCCCGGCGGCGGACCGTACCCGGAGAGGATCCCTTGTGGAGACGATGAAAGGCCTGGTCTCCTTGCCCACGGGCGAGATGAGCCTGGAAGAGGTTCCAGTGCCGGGGATCGGCGAGAACCTCTATGCACCCCATGACGTCCTGGTCGAGGTCCGCTACTGCGGCATCTGTGGGAGCGACGTCCACCGCTGGAAGGCCGACAAGACAGGGGTCAAGATGCCCCCGAGAAAGGTCGTGGCAGGCCACGAGATCGTGGGGGTCGTCGTGGAGACCGGCAAGGAGGTCAGGGACTTCAGGCCCGGGGACCGCGTTGTCTGCGAGATCGTGACCTTTTTCTGCGGCCGCTGCCCCGCCTGCATGGAGGGGAGGTACAACATATGCAACCGGATCCCTCCCATGGAGGGGAGGGCGCACTTCGTGACCGGCGGAGGGTTTGCCCGGTATACGGTCTGGCCGGAAAGGCAGCTCCACAGGCTGCCCGACAGCGTCTCGGACGAGGAGGCGGTGCTCATGGAGCCGACGGCCGGGTCGGTCCACAGTGTGGTGACCCGCATGGGCGTCAAAGCGGGTGAGTCCGTGGCCGTCCTCGGCCCGGGAGCGCGGGGGATACTCCTCATGCAGGTCTGCCGGGCGGTGGGGGCCGGTCCTGTGATCGTGACGGGAATCGAGAGGGATGCGCCCTTCCGGCTGGCCATGGCCAAGAAACTCGGGGCCGATTACACGATCAACGTCGAAAGGGAGGACCTTGCGGGCTCGGTCGCCCGGCTAACCGGTGGTATCGGCGTGGACGTGGTACTGGAGAATTCGGGCTCCGTGGAGCCCATAGACCAGTCTCTCGAGATCGTGAGAAAGGGCGGGAGAGTGCTCTGGGCCGGTGCGGGAATCCGCGGGGGCGTCGTGGCCCCTGTGGACACCTACAAGGTGATCGTAAAGGAGATCGATATCAAGGGGGAGATCTCGCAGATCCCCTATGACTGGGACACCGCCATCTATCTGGTTGAGACCGGGCGGATTCAACTGAAACCCCTTGTGACCCACTTCTATTCCCTGGACGACTGGGAGGAGGCCTTCGGTCTTGCCGCCACTAGCCATGAATGTCTGAGGGTGGCCATAAAACCGTGAATAGGAGTTCTCCCTGATGAGGGACATACTCGCCATCGACGTGGGGACCACGGCCTTCAAGCTGGGCGTTTTCGGGCCGGATCTGGACAAGAAATGCGAGACCTCGCGGCTCTACGAGGTGAATCTCTACAACCAGGGCAAGGCGGACATCGAGCCGGAGAAGTGGTGGCGCGCCCTTCAGGAATGTTGCAGGGAACTCGGGAGTGCTCTCTCCTCTGTCGGCGTGGTCTCGCTCTCCGTGACGACACCTGGGCTCGTACCCATGGCCGAGGACGGGAAGGCTCTCGGCCCCGCCATCCTCTTTTTCGACGGCCGTTCCCACAGGCAGGCCCGGGAGATCCGGCAAATGGTGGGGGAGGAGAAGTTTCTCGAGGAGACCTGCAACCTCCCCGTGTCCGGCGGATCTTCCCTTTGCTCGATCCTCTGGATCCGGGACAACCAGCCCCGCGTATGGCGGGATACGGCCATGTTCGGCCATTGCAATACTTACATGGTCAAGCGCTTCACGGGCCAATGGGCCATAGATCCGTCCACCACCTCGATCACGGGGCTCTACAACACCGCCCGCCATGACCTGACCTGGAACAGGGACGTGCTTGACCTTTCAGGGATACCCGAGGAAAAGCTTCCTCCCCTGATGCAGTCCTACGGCCGTGCAGGAGGGATATTGCCCGATGTGGCCCGGGAGCTCGGCCTGCCCGAGTCCTGCGACGTCCTTTGCGGGGGCAACGACGCGGCCCTCGGAGCCCTCTCGGGGGGGGATGACGGAACCCGGAGAGATCAACAACATCTGCGGGACCTGCGAGATAACCAGTGTTTGCATAGACAGGCCGGTCAGGTCGAGGAATTTCAATGTCCGCTGCCACGTGATTCCCAACCGGTGGGTCACCTTCTTCGTACTAAACACGGGAGGCAAGGCCCTGGAGTGGTTCCATTCGGTCTTCTGCCGCGACATGAGCCGGGACCGGTTCTTCGAGGACTATGTGCCCTCTGTCCTGGCAGGTTTTTTCGGCAGCCCGGACCTGGATCGCCTGGAGGCCGAACTGCCGGAGTACGTGCCCTTCCTGCAGGGGTCCCGCTACAGCGTGGAACGGCTCACCGCGGGCTTTTCGGGTCTCACCCTCGAGACGACCCGGGAGAGGATGCTGCTTTCCCTGATCAGGGGGAATGCCCTCTACCACGGCGATCACCTGAAAGAGGTGGCCCGCCTGGTGAAACTCGGCAGGGAGGTGGTGACGACCGGAGGTGCGGCGAGGATCAAGGGCCTTGTGGAAGCCAAGAAGAGGTGGACCGGAGACTTCGAGTACCTGCTTCAGGATCAATCCTCGCTTCTGGGGGCTGCCATGCTGGGCCGTTTCTACCAGACTGGAGAGTACGGCTGAATGCCTTCCCCCTTCGATGCTGAGCGGGTCTGAAGGACCGTACTGCTGCCCGGGAGGGACCGGTTCAAGGCGGGACGGTTCCAGCGGCGGGGTCGCTCTTTGCCGGATCATGAATCTCCATGGGCAGGAGATTCCCCTCCGGGTCGAATTCCATCGGGGTCGGGCCTCGGAGTATCTCCAGGTCTGATCGCCGTGAAAGCTCCTCCCCGTATGCCTCGGAGACCTCCACCTCGTCGAGTTCCAGGGTGTTTCTTATCCGTATGATCCTGCTCTGCTCCGGTGGAGTGAGGCCTACTGACCCGAGCGCCACTTCTATCGCCTCTCTGTCCGTTTCGAAGTGCATGGGGACGGCGGCCTTTTCCGGGCTGATCCCCGTGATGCAGTTCATGTAGGTCGCCTGGAGGTCGATCTTGTCCACCAGCCTCCGCGTGGTCAGGTCGGCCAGGCCGATCCCCGTGGC
>JAFDHF010000010.1 GCA_019308905.1 Deltaproteobacteria bacterium | reverse complement strand
CCACGAACCACGAACGCGACCCACGACCCACGAACACGACCCACGAACCACGAACACGACTCACGAACACGAATCACGAACACGCCCTCTCCCCTTCCCGCTCAACCCCGACGGGTGCCCCACAGGTTCCGCAAGGTCGCTCTGGAACAACAGGTTTTCACAAAAAGGGGGGGGGAGCCCGCGGGGAAACTTTGGAATTGACAGGTTGACGCCTATTCCTATACCATGGAGGTCGATATTTCATGGATAAGAGACCTCGGCGTTGATTGTCAGAATAGCTTTTCTACTCGTGTTGCTCTGCCTGTCTGGTTTCTTCTCAGGGTCTGAAACCGCTCTTTTCAGCCTGGGCTCTGCAAAGCTGAGGGGATTCAAAAGGAGTAAAAGCCCGACCAAACGGCTCATTGCCAGGACCATGGAAAATCCTGCCCGCCTCCTGGCGACTCTGCTTTTGGGAAATACCCTGGTGAATATCGCCGCCTCCAGCCTCGGTGAGAACATCATCTCGGTTTTTCTTCAGGGGAAAGGAGCCGTCGGCATTTCCACTCTCACCATGACCCTGCTGATTCTCCTCTTCGGGGAGATCACCCCGAAGACCATTGCGGTTCAAAGGCCCGAGAGAGTCGCCTCCTGGGTTGTGAGGCCTCTGAATGTCTTCTCCACCCTTGTCAGCCCGATACGGCGCCTTCTGAGGCGGACCACCGAGTTGCTCCTCTCCCTTCTTGGGGTTTCCGCCATCGGGGAAAGTCGCGAACTCACCGAAGAGGAACTCCAGACCCTCGTGGACATCGGCTTCAAGGAGGGTGTGGTAAACCGCCTGGAAAGGGAGATCATCCAGAGGGTCTTCTCTTTCGGCGACAAGACGGTCCAGCAGGTAATGACACCCAGGGTACAGGTGGTGGCCCTGTGCGTGGATACCCCTCCACGGGAGGCCCTGAAGATTCTGAGATCCCGTCACTATTCGAGGGCACCGGTCTATGAGGGGCAGGAAGACCGCATTGTCGGGAGCCTCCACATAAAGGATTTTGTCCAAAAACCCGACGCAGAGTCCCTGAGGGACCTGATCCGTCCTGTCCGGTTCGTCCCCGAGACCCGCCGGATCGATTCCCTCTTCAGGGAACTGAGGGCAACGAAACAGCACTTCTGCGTGGTTATCGACGAGTATGGTGTCTACTGCGGGATCGTGACGATGGACGACCTCCTGGAGGAGATCGTGGGAGAGGCCTTCTCCGCTCTTCCGAGAAGGGATCTGTTCAGAAGAATCGGGCCGAATGCCGTCTTGGTCAAAGGCGTTCTGGAACTCGATGTCTTCAACCGCAAGATGGGGACCAGCCTGAAGGATCCTAACGCCCAGAGCATAGGAGGCTATGTCGTCAACCGTTTGGGCAGGATTCCGGAAACGAAGGAGCGATTGAGGATAGGGGACCTCGAGTTCGAGGTCGTCAAAGCCCAGCCCAACCGTATAGTCAGGATGTTGGTCAAGAGAGTGAGAAAGAGAGGGGCACGGACCTCGGAATGAGCGATCTGATTCTCATCCTGTGTTGTGTCATCGGCTCGGCTTTTTTCTCCGGTGCCGAAACCGCGATCATTTCGGCCAGCAGAATCAAGATTCGCCATCTGGCAAGTCTGGGCAATAGGAGTGCGATAGCCGTCGAGAAGTCTCTGGCTCGGCCCGAGCGGGTCCTGACGGCTGCACTGGTGGGAAACAACGTATTCGTGGTTCTCGGCTCTATTCTGGCAGCCACCTACGCCTTGTCCCTTCTGGATCAGCGGGAGAATCTCGCCATGGTCGCGGCCACCGTCGTCATGACCCCGGTCATGCTTATCTTCGGTGAGAACCTGCCGAAGACCCTTTTCTATCGGCACGCCAACTGGCTCGTCCTGAGAGTCGTCCCTGTGGTGGAGTTGTTCTCGGTGATTCTCTATCCCCTCATCCAGATCTGTTCCCTCCCAGCCAGGGGGATCTCTCTCCTTCTCGGCGATGAGGACAAGAGGAAGAGCCCCTTTGTTACCAGAGAGGAATTGAAGCTCCTTATCATGGAGGGCCAGAGCGACCTGAACGTTGAGGAGCAGGAGATGATCGGCCACCTGTTCCGTTTCAGCGAGACCCTGGTTGGATCGATCATGGTTCCACTCGAGCGGGTGGTGATGGTCGATGTGAAAGGAACGGTACGCGATGCGGCCTCTCGGATCAGAGAGAGCGGTTTTTCGCGGCTTCCCGTGTTTGAAGATCGGACCGACAACATCGTCGGCTACGTTGCGGTTCAGGACATTCTCGGATTGGATGCGGAGACTCCTCTCCTCCGGGTGAGGCGTCCCGTCGTTTTCCTTCCGGAGACCGAGAAGATCTCCCAGGCGCTTCTCCATTTGAAGCAGATGGGGCAGCACATGGCCATGGCGGTCACTAGGAACGGCAGAGTCTCCGGGCTGGTCACCCTTGAGGATATCGTGGAGGAGATCGTCGGCGAGATCGAGGACGAATACGATGTGTCACCCCCGGTTGCCTAGCCTGCGGCCCCCCGGGGCCGCACCTTGTCCGGCAAGGGGGTCTCATATCCTGTTCATGGGGCGTGCATACCCGGTAAGCTCCACGTATCCTACCCCGGAAACCGGACTCTTCCCGTACCGGCCGCGAACGTGAACGCTTCCCTCCCAGTAGGGGATTCGGGTGGACTGCCGGGGGTCGAGTTCCTGATGAGGCACGGTGGGCCTCACGGTCAGATCGATCTTCCACAGGGGGACCCGGATTCTCCACCCCGAGGGGTAGCGGGCCCCTGTTTTTCGGCTCTTCCATGTTTCCAAGGCCCGGACGTCGAACTCTTCCAGAGAGAGATGGTGTGAAGATCCGTCCGGGAAGGTGAGTGTCCCGCTGGAGTAAGGGTCTGGCTTTCCACTCCTGTCTCGGATAAGATAGAGCATGAGTTCCGTGTTGTTTTCCAATTGCAGACTGAACCAGTCCCATCCCACCTGGTATTCCTGCAGCTGATTTGATCCGAATTCATGGTCCATCCAACTCACCCCTGTCACCTTCATGTCCTTCCCGTTGAGGACCAAATCGCCTTGCGTGTTCATGCGGGTCATGGAGTAGTAGTAGGAGGCATTGCCTTCTCCTTCGGCCTTCCGGCTCACCCCGTTGATGCCGTTTACGACGGGCGGTTTTGTGGGCACCAGGCGAAGCCGAATACCCATGGTCGGACTGCCGGCCTCGAGCAGATGGGCTGCACCCTCTGCTCTGAGGGACCAATCCCCTATCCAGACGTGGAGTCTGCCGGTTGCGGCTCCTGCCTGACCGAGGGCTCCCCGGCTGATTCTTTCGCGGAACATGAAGTCCTTTGCCTTTTCATCGGTCAAAGCGAAGTGGGCAAAATAGACCGAATCGATGGCCCATCTCGACTCTCCTGACGGCCGGCCCGGCCGTAAGGCCCTCCTGAAGAAGGTGAGTTGATAACCGAAGGTTTTCCCCCCTTGAGACCTGAGGTGACCTGTGTAGTACCACCACTCGGTTTGAAATCGTGGATGGGACCCGTGATCCCGTGGAAAGGAGAAAGACCTTCCCGGAAGGGCTCGTTCGAATCCGGAGGCCGTTGGAAAGACGCGGCACGGCACCGCGACACAGAATCCTATCAGCCAGAGCCACACGGCAAATCTCATGGTCCTACTCCAACTTCACGGCATCTGAGACCCGCTTTCGGGTCGCCCACCGGGCCGGAATGAGACCGGCCATGAAGGCGGCAAGAACAACCAGGACCAGGGATTGGACGAAGACGGAGGGAACAGGCGAGAATCGAATGGTCCATCCGAAGGACTGCTTGTTGATCACGTAGATCAATACCAGCGAAAGGAGAACCCCGGTCGGTGCACCGAATAGAAAGCCCGTCATGCCCATGAGTTGCGCCTCCAGAAGAGTCATCTTCCTGATCTGCCTCCTGGAGGTTCCCACAGCCCTCAGTATGCCGAGATCTCTCTCCCTTTCGAGTACCAGGGCCTGCATGGAATTGATGATTCCCAAGGCAGCCACGACGAAGGCGATTACCTTCAGCGCATGGGCTATGGAGAAGGTCTGATCGAAGATACTGAGGATCCTCGTCCTCAGTTGCCGATTCGAGACGGCCAAAACCTGGTACCGACCCGAAAACCGCCGAAGGATCTCCTTCCTGACCCTGGTGATACTCGACGGATCTTTCAGGAAGAGGGCGGCCCGGTTGATCCGGGTGTCTTTCCAGATCCTTTGGTACAGGTCGAGATCGATGATGATCATGCCGTTTTCCGTGGTGTAGTCATAGAATATGCCGGCAATCCTGAACAGCTTCGGTCCCTGAGGTGTCTGGAGCATGAGGTCCTGGCCCTCCTTGAAGCCGAACTTCGATGAGAAGGTTTCGGAGATGATGATCCTCCCCCGGTGAGTCACACTCTGGATGATCTTCTGCCTGTCTCCCCGAACAAACCTGATCTGGCTCTGGCCGAGAAGTACAGGTGTGACTGCGGCCCAGAGCAGAACCGGGCGTCTCCTGTACTCCATCTCGGTGACATGGATCATGTCGACTGCCTTTACATCGGGATGCTTCCTTGCATAGGCGAGCACCGGCGGAGGCAGAAAGAATTCCCATGCGGAGACGGCGGCACCTGCAGGGCTGAGGATAAGATCGGCGGTGATCGCCTGGCCCACCCATGCGTCCACGGTCTTTCTGAAGCTGAGGATCATCAAAGAGATGCTGATCAGCATGGCCAGGGCAGTCATGAGAGCAGCGATGGTGATTGTCGTCCGAGTCAGTGAATCACGGAAATAGCGGCCTGCCATCCGTCCCTCCGTCCCCCAGAGCCTCTGGATAAGGGGGGTGAACAGGGTGGTGAGTCGACCCACGCCTGCAGGGATGATCAGGGAGAATCCGGCCAGGATCAGAAAGGCGGCTGCAAAGCCGAAAAGCGGCCTTCCGAAGACCGGCTTCTGGATTGCGAACAGTCCGGCGAGAGCCAGGGCCCCCAATCCTCCGTATAGGAGCCTGCCCGTGTGGAAGGCCACCTTCCGGTCGAGACCGAGGGGCAGCAGGGCTGAGCGGGGTGTAGTTCTGGAGGCCTCGAGGGCTGGTCCCGCGGCCGAGATGATCGAGACCGCCACGGAGATAAGCACTCCGAGAATCAGAGTCGATGCTGAGACACTGAGGTGCTCGGCCTTTACCAGAATGTAGAGGGCGGTGACGGTCTTGGAGACCGAGGCCAGGGTGAACTTGGCCATGATGAGACCTACTCCGATCCCGAGTACCGCCCCGAGAAAGCCCAGGATCGCACCCTCGAGGAGGAACAGGGCGAGTACCGTGTTTCTCGACAGACCGAGGCTTCTGATGATCCCTATCTCACGGCGCCTCCTGATTACGGAGATCGACATGGAGTTGTAGATCAGGAACATCCCGACAAAGAGCGCGATGAAGCTGAGGGCAGTAAGGTTCAGTCTGAAAGCCCCGATCATGTTTTCCACCTGCTTGTTACGGGTCCGTGGCCGGCGGACCAGGAGGTGGCCAGGAAGCTTCTCTCTCAGCCTCCGTGCGACGGCCTCTGGGGAAACCTGGGGCATGACGATAAGATCGATCCTATCCAGAAGGCCGACTCGGCCAAAGGTCTCCTGTGCATGGGCGATGTCGACAAGAGCGAAGTTTCCGCCCAGGGCCCTGGCAGGGCCCTGTTCGTCCATGATCCCCCTTATTGTGAAAGAAACCCTCTCTGCTCCGATCAGCAGATCCAGCCTGGATCCCAGGGCGAGGCCCAACCTGCGAGCGAAAGTCCGGGTTACGGCGATGGCTCTCGGTTCGAGGAGGAAGCGGAGGAGATCGTCTTCCTCTCCATCTCTCCCGAACCGGTAGGAGCGGAACCGCTGGTCGCTGAAGATATCTATTCCAAGAACGAGGAGGGGTTCGTGGCCGTGTTGGGCGCACTCGACTACAGACTGGACGATAGGGGTCGCCGCTTCGACTCCCTTCGTGTTTGCTACCAGAGGGAACAGGTTCTCATCAAAGCCGCTGCCCGGAGAGGTGATTTCGAGGGTCGTCCTGCCGGCCACGTGATCGATGGTGCTTTCGAAGGCGCCCAGGGCGCTATTGATCGAGATTCTGATACTGACAAAGACGGCCACTCCCAGGGCGATGCCCACCAGGGTGAGGGCGGTGTTCCATTTTTGGAGGTAGAAGTGGCGGAGAGAAAAAAGACGGATCAGATGGATCAATCCACGATTTCTCCTTTTTCCCGCAACCGTCCGTCTCGCATGGCGAGTTCTCTATCCACAAACCGCGTGGCATCGCCGCTGTGTGTGGCCAGAACAACGGTCTTCTTGAGATCGGACTTCAGCCGTGAGAGTATCTCCAGGATTCTGTTTCCGCTCTTGGAGTCGAGGTTGCCCGTGGGTTCGTCTGCGAGAATCATGTCCGGATCGTTGATAAGAGCCCTCGCAATGGCAACCCGTTGCATCTCTCCACCGGAGATATCCTGGGCGTGATGGTGGCGGCGATCCAGGAGCCCCACCATTTGGAGGAGTTCCATGGCTCTTTCGTTGGCTTCCCTGGCAGGTTTCCCCCTGATCAGGAAGGGGAGAGCCACATTCTCCAGAACGTCCAGAATCGGAAGGAGATTGAAGAACTGGAATATGATCCCCACCCGGTCTCTTCTGAAACGGGTCAGTTGGTCTTCATCCAGCTCGTTGAGGACAAACCCGTCGATCACTATCCTGCCCCGGGTTGGAACGTCGAGGCCGCCGAGGAGGTTTATCAGGGTAGTCTTCCCGCATCCACTCGGTCCCCTGATGGCCAGAAACTGCCCTTGGGGGATCTCCAGGTTGACACCATCGAGGGCAAGGACCTTTTGGGGACCTTGGTCGTAGACCTTTGTCACATCGATGAGCTTTACGATCATGTCCACAGGACTCTTATACGACCAGGATACACGGTCCCACGAGAGAACCGAACCTCTATCCCAGAAAACTACTATTCCCAATGGACTCTGTCAAATGGAATCTCCCGAGGAGTCGGGAGCGAAGGAGCAAGAGATCTGTCCTCTCACAGGCTTTCTGCCCTGTTTGTATCGGATCGGACAGGAGATTTGAGTTTTCTCAGCGCCCTTTCCTCGATCTGTCGGACCCGTTCCCTCGATATCCCGAATCGCTTCCCGACCTCCTCCAAGGTACGGGGTGAGGCCAGACCGATTCCGAAGCGGAGGCGCAGGATCTCCTGCTCTCTCGGGTCGAGAAGGCACAGGAGATTGTTCACCTTCGCAGTGAGGTCGATTCTCTCGAGGAGTTCTTCGCCGAAATCCGCGTTCTGTTCACCCTCCAGAAGGTCCTGCAGCGTGCCGCCGTCGTCGCCGACAGGAGTCTCCAGGGATATAGGCTCCCGGGCCAGAGACATGGATTTCAACAGGTTGTTAAGGGGGAGTCTCGCCCTTTCGGCGACCTCCTCGGGGAGGGGATCCCTGCCCAGGTCCCTGATTAGCTGCTGCGAGGCTTTGGAAGCCTTGCTCCTCGTTTCCAGGAGATGATTCGGAATCCTTATTGTCCTGGACTTGTCTGCCAGGGCTCTGGTCATGGCCTGCCTGATCCACCAGGAAGCATAGGTACTGAACTTGAACCCCTTCCTGTAGTCGTATCTGGTGACCGCCTTCATCAGGCCCATGTTTCCCTCTTGAATGAGGTCGAGGAATGAGAGACCCCGGTTTATGTAGATTTTGGCGATACTGACCACGAGTCGGAGGTTCGCCTGGATCATTTCCGCCTTGGCCGACTTCAGCTCGGCCTCTGCCCTTTTCAACTCCTTGATCAGCTCCTTGAGACCACTTGAATGAGCCCCGGCCGATTCGGCCTCTTTGCCGAGGTGGCCGATCACCTTTGGAACGAGGTCTTCCTTCCAGTGGCTCGGCGTTCCCCGTTTCGGGGGCTCGTTCCATGGGTGTTGAAACTCCCTGACAACAGAGGGACACCGGAGGAGCAGGTCTCTGAGTTTGCGACTGCTTTCCTCGATCTTTTTTGCGATTTGGATCTCTCTCTTCCTTGTGAGGAGGGGGAACCTGTTTATCTCCTCGAGATAGACACCTGTGATACTCGACTCCCCGGCATACGTGCGACCGTCCCTGACCGCCTGCCGCGTCAATCCGGAGGCCTTGGCCCTTGCCTGACCAGGGCCTTGATGGGGATCCGGCTGCAAATGTACCATCTCGATGACAAGAGGGTCAGTGGTTGCGGCCCCATGCGAAGGGGAAAGCCCGGTCTCTTGGTCGTCCGGGTCTTCCCTGTAGTCGGAGAATTGGAAGAGCCTTGATCCTGGCAGTGGATATGGACTCATGCTCGCTCACCTGCCCTCCGATATCGAGTATATCAACACTTACGTTAATGTCAAGTTTCCAGCCCGAAAATCCGCCCGCCGCCCACGCCTTCTCAGCCCCTTGCTACCAGAGCGCTCTCTACTCTCCGACTCCGTACTTTGCGGCCGTTTCCTTGTCGTACGCCGCTTGCCTGGAAGGGCAGCCCTTTCTCGGGCAGAGCTGGCAGCTCAAAAAGGGGATCTCCTTAGGGAAGTAGATCCCTGATACCGATTTGCGGGGAATCATGAGGAAGCTTGCGGTGAGTTTCACCCCGATTTCTCTTTCCACGTCTCCGAGTACGGAGAAGAGGATCTTCTGCTCCTGAATAGGCCAGTCCTTCAAGGAGCCGGGACTCATTCTCGACATCCGCCCGAGGCCGAACCTGTCTACCAGGTGGTTTTCCAGATACTTCCGTGCAGTTGAAACGGCCACATTACCGACCACGTCGAGATAGTACTGCTCCAGCAGATCCTTGGAAGAGGCGGCTTTCTCCTCCAACTCGGGCCCGATGGTTACAACGTATGGAAAGGCCCGTTCTGTGTCTCTGAGGTTGGTTGCAAGAATACGGCTGGTAAACCGGGTGTCCTGGAGCACCACTCCGTCTTCGAGCCTCTCCTCGACATAACATACGGTGTAGACCGCTCTGGGCTTGACAAGGGGCCGGGCAGTCTCGATCAGGGCCTGGACCTCGTGAGGAGAATCGAGGCGAAGTCTGGTCCTGATTTCCTCCGGGTCGAGTTCCACGGGAATATTTTCAAGTCTTTCCATGGGCGCTCTCAAATATCGGTTTTTTTCAATCTAACCGGCTTGCGAGGGGTCAGTCAAGGCCCGGTGACAGTGGAGTTTCCTGAGTTTTCGGCCCGGGAGTCTTGCAAGTATATGACTTCACGATCGTTTTCTGTCTTGGCAGGAGAACACCCTTGTCCCCTCGCTCCTGAGCTCACGCGGTGACCCTATCAAGGTTCGCGGGTGGGGAATTCCACGAACACGAATCACGAACACGACCTTTCCCCTTCCCGCTCACCCTTGATGGGTACCCCACCGCTTCCGCAATGTCGCTCGGAGGCAAGGGTATTCTCCAAAAGTCAGGAAACTCCACCAGGTGACACTCCGGATTCCAGGGTCCTGGAGGTTGACAGGAAGAGGCCGTGCTGGCATCATAGGGCAGGGGATCTGTCTGGGCCCGGAGGGGGGAGCGTGGATGAAGGGAGAGACGGTGGGGACTGAGACATGATCTATTTTCTTCATCAACCTGCCCCAAGAGACTACCCTGAATTCAAATTGCCCAAGGGCTCTCCCATGTGCAAGGTGCTGGCCGACTCTGTGGAGGAACTGATCCGGTGGGGGAGGAGCCACGGAGTCCGGACCATCCACATCAGCCGGAGCGGCAAGCCTCACTACGATCTTTGGGGGCCCCGCCTCGCCCTGTGCCCCCATATGGAGGAAATGAGGCGCCATCGTGCCGTCTACAGGACAAGCCGTCTTAGCAAGAGGGGCAGGTGCCTTGGATCTCCGCCCGGGTGAGGTGATGAAGATTTTCAGGAATAACGGGCCGGGCTTTGCACCGCGGTTTTCCTTGGATCTGGCGGCGGGTTCTTTTCAAAGGGTATCGGATTCTATATAATTCGGGCACCTCTTTCTGAAAGGTTTTGACCTGATGGTCGGCAAAAGGTCAGCGGGGTTTCTGCCCCTTGTATGGTTTCTGATGGCAGCTGGTTTGTCTGCCGCACAGGGGCCGGAGCCGGGTGTAACCGAGAGTGAGGTTCGCATGGGCGTTGTCTGCTCTCTTTCAGGGCCTTCTTCTCGGGCGGGGAGGAACCTCCTGGAGGGGCTCCAGGCCTGTTTCAACTACGTGAACGAAATCGGTGGAGTTCACGGAAGAACCGTCACTCTGATGGTGCAGGACGATGGAGAGGGCTCAGAGGATGCTGCGGGCCGGGTCCGGGAAATGGTTAAGGGGAAACTGGTCTTTTCCCTCGCCTCCACTTCGGGTGTGGAGACAACCCGAACCCTTTTAGAGCGTGGAGTCCTGGGAGATGATGTGCCGGCCCTGGTCAACGTTGCTATTTCAAGATCACTCTTTTCTCCTTTCAGGAAGAATATCTTTTTTCTTGGAATGCCTTACGGAGATCAGGTCACACTTGCCATTGAATACCTACTGAGGAAGAATCCCGCAGAGAACCCAAGGATGGCCTTGCTTTGGCCGGGAGGCGTCTTCGGGGACGAGGTGGAAGAGGTGTTTCGCAGGGTCTGCACCCACTACGGGCTCGGTATTGCGGGGGTGGAACGCTACGGTGAGGACACCTACGATTTCAGCTCTTTCTTGGACCGCCTGCGGTCCGGCGGCGCCGATCACGTGGTTGTGGGAGCCACAACCTGGGAGGTGACTCGGATCATGAGGGGATCACTCCGCATGGGCTGGTCGCCCGGTTTTATCGGTCTTTCGTCCACCGTTGATCCGGGGATCCTATCCGAGGCAGGGGAGGGGGCGGACGGCTACATCGCGGTCGATTATCTGGCCAGACCCTGGGAGAGGCTGCCCGGGGTTACCTTGATGATAGGGAACACCGAGAAATACTATCCGAAGAAAGAGACCGAATCACTCCACCGGTGTTACATTGTCGGCTATGTGAGCGGCCTTCTCCTCTGCGAGGCCCTGGAGCGTGCCGGCCGGGACCTGACCAGGGAGGGGTTTATCAAATCCCTTGAAACCGTAGAGGATTTCAATACACACGGGTTGGCGGGCATAATCGGCTATGGAGAAGGCTCTCGCCGGTCTCATTCCAGGGGGCGGGTTATGCGCTTCGACTCGGCCTCCGGGCGGTTCTCGCTTCTCACAGACTGGAGCCAGCCCATGCTCAAGCCGTGGCAGTGAGGGGGACAGAGGCCGGGCCGAAGGTGTCATAATGGCAGGTAATGGAAAGACAGGGGGGGCGGGCTGGTGACCGCGGACGGACTCGGCGCGTCCCTGTGCTTTGTATGGGAGGACGGATGGTGTTCGGGCTGGGAGCTTCTGAACTGCTTATCATCGGTGTGATTTTGCTGCTCATCTTTGGAGCGAAGAGACTGCCTGAGATAGGCCGGGGTCTGGGAAAGACAGCCAGAGAAATCAAAGACATCTCAAAGGACCTCAAAGGGAGCCGTGATAATGAGAAGGCATCCGGAGAGGCCGAAGAGGGACAAGGGGGAGAAAGAGGTGTCCCCCCCGACAAGGATGCCGTCCCCACCGGCCGAGAGGAAGGGATTCCCGGCCTGAAAGAGATCAAGGCCGTCAGCGAGACCGCGTCCCAGGTTCGCCGATGGTGGTGGTTCCTGAAGCATTGAGATCACCGGGCCTTGATCAAGCGCTCGTATGCTTCCTGCACGGCCAGGAACTTGCGGTGCGCCAGCTCTTGAAACTCCTTTCCCAGATGGGCCACCTTGTCCGGATGGTATTTGGATGCAGCCGCGCGGTAGGCTTCCTTGATCTCATCCAAGCTGGCTCCTGGTTTGACCCCGAGGACAGAGTACGGGTCGGCCCGGGCCTCGCTCCGTCCTGTCTGCCTGTTTGAAGTGCCTGATGGTCCCGCAGAGCTTCCTTGGCCGGATCTGTAGCTTCTGCTGTAGGGAGAACCGAAACGGCCGAAAAAGGGAGACCGACCCGAAAGGAACCAGATCAAGAGGCCGAGGACGAAGAGATCGTCGATCCATCCCGGCCCTACCAGAAAATCCGGAACAAGATCAAAAGGGCTCAGGATGTACAGGGCCACCAGAGCAATGGGGAGGATCCTTCTGAGGAGAAGCCACATCTTGTCTGACCAATCGTATCCAAGCTGTCTTCTCCTTTAAGAATATCTGAGTTGGGGAAGACCTTCAAGGGAGGAGTCCACCCCAAATCCCGCTCTCTGAATTCGGAACACTTTGGTGTGGAGTTTTGCCTCGGGCTGGTCGCTTCAACAACAGGCCTTTGGTTGCACTTTCGGACCGCACCCGAACAGAGGGCAGATCCTGCTCGGGCATTCTGACATCCTGAAAAGCAAAGGGGGACCGAGAGTCCCGTCTCCGTCCTTCCTGCTCATGGAGGGATTCCTCGCTCCCCGGTGCCGCCCGGGGATGAAAGGAACTGGCATGAAGTGTCAATTATTTGGCATTTTTTCCACACGTGTCCGGCGTGGGGTACATTCCCCATACCGGGTGGTGTCGGGGCCGCTTTCCCTGGGGGAGAACCGGCTGATCCTTTTGAATCACTGCAGGTCGGCCTCTTCGTAAAAGAATCCTGGTTGGTATCTTTTTTGCCCCTCCGTTTCCCGTTGCCAGATTGCGGGAGAAAGGAGATAGAGATGACCCGACCGGTCATGACCATTGAACAGCTCTCAGAGTATCTGCAGATCGGGAAACGGTCCCTTTACAGGTTGGCCCGGGAGGGCAGGATACCTGCCAGAAAGATCCTCAACAAATGGAGGTTCGACCGCCAGCAGATCGACGAATGGATCAGGCGGCAGACCGGATCCAAAGACTGAAACAGAAGGCATGACTGAGAAGTGGTCTTACATCGGTCGAGTTGGGAGCGGAGAGGCCAGAAACGGGCCGTGGTCCTCTTCTCTGTGCCTGGTTCCTGAGCCGGCGGAGAAGGAGCCCTGCCCGGACAGGAGAGAACCTCCGTAAAAGGCGGTAATCACGGGAAAGAATCGTTTTGACAGGTCACCTTAATTCTGATAAATGTAGGGGGGAGAGCAGAATCCGCCATGGCAGAAAAGTCGAACTATAAACTGAAAAAGAAGATCGGCAGCGGGGGCATGTCGACCGTCTATCTGGCTCATGACACGCGGCTCGATCGAGAAGTGGCCGTAAAGGTTCTCAGAATCGATCCCCGGCTCGGACTCGAACAGGACGCGAGAAGAGAAGTCATACTCCGCTTTCAACAGGAAGCGAAGGCCGCGGCTCGGCTCAACCATCCGAACATCGTGGCGATTTACCAGGTGGGCCGCCAGGGAGAACAGTACTATATTGTCATGGAATACCTGGACGGTGTTTCTCTGGGCAGCCTCATGAAGCCGGGGCAAGGCCAGGGGGCGGAAAGAGTCGTCCAGTGGATAACCCAGGTCTGTGACGGTCTCGATTTTGCTCACCAACGCGGGGTGATTCATCGGGATATCAAACCCGACAACCTGATTCTCCTCAAGAACGGCACCGTGAAGATCACCGATTTTGGAATCGCCAGGCTCGAGAAATCCGAAATGGTGAGAACAAAGGACGAGACCTTCATGGGAACGATACACTACTGCTCGCCCGAGCAGTTGAGAGAGTTCCGCAGTATAGACAGAAGGACGGACATCTACTCCACGGGTGTGGTCTGCTATCAGCTCCTGACGGGCAGGCTCCCCTTTTACGGGGGTTCCATCGCCGAGACTATCGACAGGATCCTGAAGGTGGAGCCTGAGCCGCCGGGGAGGATCGTCCCGGGGATTCCGGTGAAGCTGGAGCGGGTTGTGCTCAGATGTCTTGCCAAGAACCCTGCCGATAGGTTTCAGACCGCCGGCGAGCTCAGAGAGGCCCTCTCGGAATCGATCGTGCCCGAAGCAGAGGGTGCCTGGCGGGAGGTCAGAGGGGCTGCGGTATCCAAGAGCCGGACCTGGAAGCCGGTCTTCTTCAGGCTCTCCATGACCATCGGGCTTATCCTGATGCTGGCCACCTTCCTTTTTGGCTATTTTGTAATCGAGTCGAAGAGGGGCATACTCCAGAGGGAAGCCTCCATCCGGGGGCGCCACATAGCCTACCTTCTCTCCCTCCTTTCAAATGACGCTGCCATTGGGAGAGATCCGAGTCTTCTCGGCCGGTATGTCGAGGAGATAGGAAGAGATGCGCACCTGGTCTTTGTGGAGTTGATGAGGGGGAATCAGGTGGTGGCAGGGTATCATGCGGAGCACGTGACCCCCGAGGAGGATGTATTGATGATTTCCTATCCTCTGGCAGTGGACAAGCCGGAGGAGGAGGGCCTGAAGATCGGGTTTTCGAAAGCCGCAATGAACCGGCAAATCAGGAAGATAAAGGTATCAGTGGGGCTGGCACTCGGGGGGATTCTTGCCTTTCTTGTGGGTGTCTCCATTGCAAAGCGATTCAGATTTGCCGAAAGGGCATGAGGCGGAGGTTCCGCGCATTGCTCAGCGGGGCCGGCTCTGGCTGCGGAGATATTGACCGAGGAGGGCCAGGTCTTTATCCGAGGTGTTCTCAAACGCCAGGCCCATCTCGTAGGCCTGGTCGTGCTGGGGATTGCAGTAAATAACCCGTGCCTGGGATTCGAACCGTTCGCTCCCTATCCTGAGAGAAACATGGAGGATCTCGCTCTTCCCGACAGGGAAATCCGTCCTTATCTTCATACCCCCGATGCTTATATTCAGGGTTTCTGTGATCGCCTCGATATCGAAGCTCTTGTAGGCAACCAGATGGGTGAGTTCCAGCCGCCTGTGTTTTCTCCGTTCTGTCTCACAGACCAGGTTCATTCCTTTTGTTCCTCCCCGGCTGCCTGGTTTTTTCAAGATAGAGCCGGATGATTCCCTTGTTGCGCTCAGAGATCTCTTTGAAGCTGATTCCCGACCGGAAATAGCCCGATTCTTCTTCCTTGCTGTAGACCACGGTGCCCTGGGCTCTGATCTGGCATTCTCCGATGACGATGGTTATCTCGAGCTGGTCACCTCTGGTGAGGGGATCCTTTGTTCTTATACCGATGCCCTCCAGCCCGAGGTCGAGGGGAACGGCATCCTTGTTGCCCAGTCTGTCTCTGTACAGGAAGATCAGGACGGGATCCTTGATACGGCGGGATCTTCGTCTATCTCGTCTCTTTGGCATGGCGAGCCCGGCAGAGAACAGCCGCTCCGCGGAGATAGGCCGGCTGGGTCTGACGGTTCCGGCGTCCTTCGGGGCGATATCGAATGAAATCCAATACCTTGTTCTCCCCCTGGAGCCCCGTGGGGGGGAGAATATTCATTCTGCTGTTTAGCAAGGTCTATGCCAGGTTTCGAGCGATCCCGAGGGATCGAAAGGAAGATGGAAGCGCCGGAGAAGTGAGAAATCGGGAGACAGGCTCTCACTGCCCCGTGCTGAGAGGCCAAGGGCAGAAGGACGAGGCGGACCTCGTGCAGGGTGAATCTCTTTGGAATCCTTTGAGCTAAGGGATCCCGTGAATCGGGAAGACCTCCTCCCTTATGAAAGAGAGGGCTTTTCTAACCTGGTCTTTTGCCTTCTCCTTGACCGGCCCTACTGTCGGGTGGGGCTGGTCCCGGAGGCTTCCAACCTCCTGCTCGGGCCCGAACATCATGCCTCCCACCAGCCCGGCAAATTCGTCTTCCGGTTCCACGCCGTTGAGAACCGACCAGGCAAGGGTCCAGCACCGGGCCGTCCGATAGACGTCATAGCCGCCCCCGCCCAGGGCCAGGATCCTTGGGCAGAGGGTGCTGAGAATCCTCACCGCTTCCTGATAGCCGTTGTTTGTCAGTCTGAGATGGGTGAGAGGGTCGGAGATCTGGGTGTCGGCACCGAGTTCCGCCACAAGGATGTCCGGCTGGAAGGCCGAGACCAGGGCAGGTACGACTTCCCGGAAAGCCGAGAGAAACACTTCATCATCGGTCCCGGGGGCAAGGGGTATGTTCACGGTAAAGCCCCGCCCCCTTCCCTTCCCGATTTCACTCGTTTCACCGGTACCAGGGTAAAGGGTTTTGCCGCTCTCATGGAGGGAGATGACAAGGAAACGATCATCCTCGTAGAAGGCCTCCTGTACGCCGTTACAGTGGTGGGCATCGATATCGACGAAGGCGACCCTGAACCCGCGGCCCAGGAGTTCCCGGCCCACCACGGCGACGTCGTTTATGTAACAGAACCCTTCGGCCCGGCTTTGTCTGGCATGGTGGAATCCCCCTAGAGGATTGAAGGCGACCTCGATCTGCTTTCTCGCGATGAGATCGGCCCCGAGGAAGGTACTGCCGCAAGTCATGAGAGACCATTCATAGATGCCGGGCAGGATTGGATTGTCTCGAGTCCCGAGACCGTGGGCGAGTATTTCGAGGCTGACCCTTCCGAGGCTGGCCTCCTTGAGAAGTTCAAGGTAATGCGGATCGTGGAAGAGGGTCAATATCTGGGGATCTATGGGGCCGGCGCTGAGAACCTCCATCCAGGGATAGTTGAGGACCCCGTACCTGGTACATAGGTCGTATGCCTTGATGGCTCTTTCGGGTTTGTAAGGGTGGTCGTATCCGAAGTCGAACCGGCCGAGTTCGTGAGAATAGATAAAAGCGGACTTCAAGCCCACTCCTCCTTCCTGCCTTGTACGGGGCATGGCCAGGCCGGCACCGGCTCCCGGATGAGAGCAACTGGTTCCTGAAAAGGCCGCCTGCCAAAACCGATCCCCTATCCGAAGGCTGCTCAGCTGGCCTCCCCGGTCGCCGAACCACCGGGTACCACCAAGGCAAAAATAGCACAATCCTGCCGGTTTCGCTATCGGCCCCCCCGCAGGCCCTCTCAAGAAAAGGAACCTCCCGGAGCCTGCGGGGGCATGATCCTTTCCGGGTTGCCAGGCGGAGGTACTCCGCCGCTTCCGCAAAGTCGCCCGGGGACAGGGGTTGTTCTCCGAAGGTCAGGAAATCCGGCTGCTGTTTTGATTGATTTTTTCTTGGGTTTCGAGTAAACAAGATCCCTCAGGGAGGGATACGGGGAGGGGGAGGCTGGGTCGTCTTGAATGCATCCTGGGAGGAGTCGTATGAAGTACTCGCCAGAGGGACATCCCATAGAGACAGATCATGCGGGAAGGATCCTTACTCCGGATGATCCGGTGATCCCTTTTATTGAAGGGGATGGTGTGGGCCCTGACATCTGGAAGGCTTCGGTTCGAGTCTTCGACGCAGCGGTCAGGAGGGTCTACGGTGAAAGGAGGAGGGTCGTGTGGCTGGAGGTTCTGGCGGGCCGAAAGGCTTTCGACAGAGTAGGTACCTGGCTGCCCGATGAGACGGTGGAGACCATCAGGCATTACGGGATAGGGATCAAAGGCCCGTTGACGACCCCTGTGGGGAAGGGGTTCCGGAGTCTGAACGTCTCTATCAGGAGGATCCTGGATCTCTACGCCTGTGTGAGGCCGATCAGGTATATTCCCGGGGTTCCGAGCCCTGTGAAGAACCCGGAGCGGGTCGACATGGTCGTCTTTCGAGAGAACACAGAGGATGTCTACGCCGGCGTTGAGTGGAAGGCTGGAACCCGAGAGGCCGGGCGAGTCATCGATTTCCTGAACCGGACCATGGGAGAGCGGATAAGGGCTGAGTCGGGAATCGGGATCAAACCTGTGAGCGCCTTCTGCTCCAAGCGATTGGTGAGAAGGGCGATCGCCTATGCTGTCGAAACGGGGAGGCCCAGGGTAACCCTGGTTCACAAGGGGAACATAATGAAATACACCGAAGGGGCTTTCAGGGACTGGGGCTATGAGGTGGCGGCAGAGGAGTTCCCTCAGGTGACCGTGACAGAGGAAGAGGCCATGACCAGATTCGGAGGAGATTGCCCGGCGGGAAGGATCTTGGTAAACGATCGAATAGCCGATTCCATGTTCCAGCAGGTCCTGCTCAGACCCGAGGATTACTCTGTCCTGGCCACTACCAATCTGAACGGAGACTATCTGTCGGACGCCCTGGCAGCACAGGTCGGGGGGATAGGCATGGCCCCGGGATCCAATCTGGGGGACGGGATCGCGGTCTTCGAGGCGACCCACGGAACGGCTCCGAAGTATGCGGGCAGGGACATGGTCAACCCCGGTTCCCTGATCCTCTCGGGCGGCATGATGTTCGAGTATCTCGGCTGGACCGAGGTCAGCCGGACGATCGAGAGGGCTCTGGCGAAAACCGTCGAGGATGGGTTCGTTACCTATGATCTCGCTCGGCAGATGGAGGGGGCCCGGCAGGTGAAGTGTTCCGAATTCGCCGACAGAATCATGGAGAACATGGAATAGCGCCCCAAGGGGATCCTCCTGCCCGCTTGTCCGAAAGGCCGAGGAGTTCGCCGGCCGCGAATCTCCGGAGGATCACCGCTCACCTTTCAGATGATCGGGACCGCATCCGAGACGTCCCTCTGGGACGGAAACTCTCTTCTGAGTCTCTCGATATCATCCGCCTCCATGTTCCAGCCGAGGGCACCGAGGTTTTCCCTCATGTGCTCGATCCTCCTCATCTTTGAGAGAGTAACCACGTTTTCTTGTGAGATCAGCCAGTTGATGGCGATCTGTGCAGGCGTCTTGCCGTACTTCCTGCACATCTCATCCATGAGAGGAGTTCCTTTTTTCGAGAGTATTCCCTTCTGGACAGGTCTCCAGGCGACGAACATGAGGTCCCTGGTCTGACAAAAGTGGAGGAGTCCCTTTCTTTCGGGTTCTCGGAATATGAGATTGAAATGGAGCTGGTTGACCACGATCCTGCTTCGGGTTTTTGATTGGGCCTCCTCCAATCTCTCAACGGAGAAGTTGCTGACCCCTACGCTCCGGATCAGCCCCTCCTGTACCAGGGTATCCATGGCCGCCATGGTCTCCTCAACGGGGATCTCGGGATTGGGAGAGTGGACCAGGTAGAGGTCGAGGTAGGAGGTGGAAAGTCTCTGGAGGCTCGCCTTGGCAGATGCGATGACATCCCCGTACCTCAGGTGCTCGGATCCGACCTTGGATACGATGAAAAGCCTGGATCTGTCGAAATCTCTGATGGCCCGGCCCACCAGCCTCTCAGCATGGCCTTCGGCGTACCTCTCGGCCGTGTCGATATGAGTGATTCCCATGCGGACGGCTGTCTTGATCGCCTCAATATCGGCCGCATCGTCATTGCCGGGATCGCGTACAAAGTCGCCGCCCATCATCCAGGTTCCCATCCCGAAGACGGGCATCTCGAACCCGGATTTGAGTTTTTTTGTCGGTATGTTCAGAGGCCGGTCAGCCATCTCTCTTCCCCCCGCTACCTGCTTCCATCTCATGGGCCCAATGGTCGACGACTCCGGCCGGCGAATAGACGAAGATCATGATCGCGTCCTCCTCGCCCACATTCTCCAGGGCATGCTCCGAATCGGGCTCGATGTAGACTCCGCTGACCGCTTCGACGGTTGTCTCTTCAGAGGCCACCACGAGTTTGGCCCTCCCCTTGACCAGGATATAGATCTCCTCGTTGGAATGAGTATGTGGCGGGATAGTACCCCCGGGGCGGATAACCACATAGCCTGCAGTGAAGTTCTGCGTAGGCAACAGATCCCGGCCGGTCAGAACCCGGGTCACCCGGCCTGTCGGGAAGGCCATTCCCTCGAGCTCGCTCAGTTTTACGATCCTCATTCTCCTACCTCCGATCAGGAGACTCCGATTGCGAGAATCCTTGACTGGCTGTGGTTTGCAGGTATTATATAACAAATCGGGACAGGAAGAACAGAAATTCCGGATTTTTCGGTCACAGGCAGGAGCCGTTGCCGGTCCTTCCAAGAGGTGGCAGGGGGGCAGGGGGTTGTTGCTGCCGTGGTCCGGTGGAGGAGACCGATGCGTGAAGACTCTCTCCGAGTAAGGAGCGTTTCCGGAAAGGAGCTGAATTTCAAGGTCTATCGGGTTCACACCCTCGTGGTCGGCAGTGGAGCGGCCGGGCTTAACGCAGCAGTCCAGGTTGATCGGGCGGGTCTGGAGGACTTGCTGATTCTTACCGAGGGGCTCGACAGGGGAACCTCGATCAATACCGGCAGCGACAAACAGACATACTACAAGCTGGGATTGTACGGATCTGACAGGGACTCGCCTATGGATGTTGCGGAATCGATCTTTGCGGGGGGCAGCATGCACGGCGATCTGGCCCTGGTCGAGGCGAGCCTCTCGGCCAGAGCTTTTCTCCACCTGGTCGATCTGGGCGTGCCTTTCCCGAGGGACCGGTTCGGGCAGTTCGTGGGATACAAGACTGATCACGATCCCCGGCAGCGAGCCACATCGGTGGGCCCTTATACGTCGAGGGAGATGTGCAGGGAGCTGATTCGAGAGGTGCGGCGGCGGAGAATTCCTGTCCGGGAAGGGCGGGTCGTGGTTGCCCTCCTATGCCTCGGAGAAGAAGACGAGAAGCGAGTGGCCGGAGCGATTGCTCTGAATCTCGAGAATTCGTCGGGGCGGATCGGGGATTGGCGAGAGGTTTTCGAGATCTATGCGGGCGAGAATGTGATTTTCGCCACAGGGGGTCCTGCCGGCATCTACAAGACACGGGTCTACCCGGAGAGTCAGACCGGGGGCATAGGCCTGGCCCTCTTGGTAGGGGCAAAGGCGAACAGCCTTCCAGAGTCCCAGTTCGGCCTGTCATCCATAAAGTTCAGGTGGAATGTTTCCGGGAGCTACATGCAGGTCGTTCCCAGGGTGTTCAGCACCGGGCCCGAGGGATCAGGACCTGAGGAGGAATTCCTCAGGCCCTACTTCGATTCTGTGGGTGCCATGAGCAGCGCCGTTTTTCTCAAAGGGTATCAATGGCCCTTCGATGCGGCGAAGATCGTGGGGGGGTCGTCTCTTATCGACGTCCTGGTTTACATCGAGACTATTGTCAAGGGCCGGCGCGTTTTTCTCGATTTCAGGAAGAACCCCGAGGGATTCAGCCTGGAGGAGCTGAGCGACGAGGCGCGCCAATACCTTTCCAAGTCCCGGGCGGTGGCCGATACCCCCCTCGAACGGTTGAAGGCCATGAATCAACCCGCCGCCGACCTTTACAGGGATCATGGTATAGACCTTGAGAGGGAGCCATTGGAGATAGCGGTCTGTGCCCAGCACAACAACGGTGGTCTGGCCGGCAACATCTGGTGGGAATCGACCAATATCAAGCATCTCTTTCCGGTGGGAGAGGTGAACGGGTCGCATGGGGTCACCCGGCCGGGTGGTTCCGCCCTCAACTCCGGGCAGGTGGGAGGATTCCGGGCGGCCGAGTACATTGCAAACCGTTACAGGGAATGGACCCTCCCCGTGGATCTGTTCAAGGACAAGGCCAGGAGCGAACTTTCGGATATTTTGAGGTGGATTGAGAAAGGGAGAGCCACAACGGTGGATTGGAAGGTGGAACGGGATGAGTTCCAAATGAGGATGACCCGGGCGGGTTCCCATGTAAGATCTCTCCAGGAATTGCGCCGGGCCGTCTCCGAGGCGTGGGGCCAATGGCGTACGATGGAATCGAGGGGATGCGGTTTCGAGACCTTGGGGGATCTGGCCGAAGCTTTGAGAAACCGGCAATTGTGCTACGCCCATGCCGTGTATCTCGAGGCGGTTCTCCATGCCGTTGAGAGTGGAGTCGGCAGCAGGGGTTCGGCTATGGTCCTCGACAGGGATGGTACGGCGGTTCATGAAAAGCTCCCTGACCGGTGGCGGTTCGCTCCGGAGAACCCGGAGTTTCGCGGGAGAGTCCTCGAAACAGTGGCAAGGTCCGGCGACAAGGTCGAGAACAGATGGGTCGACCGGCGGCCCATACCTCAGGCAGAGGGGTGGTTCGAGACCGTATGGGCGGCTTTCAGGGAGGGTGAGATCTACGAGCCGGGAGAGTAGAGGATATGACCGAGGCCCCGGCTTCCCGGGGAAAGGCACAGGACAGCCGCCTGGAAGCGTGGGCGTGGAGCGTGTTCGTGATCGTGGAACGTGTTCGTGGAGCGTGATCGTGTTCGTGGAGCGTGTTCGTGGAACGTGATCGTGTTCAAGGAGGGGGGACGAGGTGGGTTCGAAGACTTTACAGGATGCGTTCGACTATCTCTTTTTGTACAATACCCGGAGAGAAGACATAAGCGAGGGAAGGGTGCCGGTCATCGTCCGGGGTGAAGGCAATTCCGTCTATGACGAGGAGGGGAACTGCTACCTGGACCTGATCTCGGGGAATACACGGGCGAGCGGCATCGGATACGGCCGGCAAGAGGTGGCCCAGGCCATGTACGACCAGGCCGTAAAGATGCACTATTTCTCTCCCTCGAATTTCATCACCCTTCCAGCGGTGGAGCTGGCCAAGAAGCTGGCATCATTCCTCCCAGGGGAGCTTGCCACCACCTGTTTTGTCTGCGATGGATCCGAGGCGGTTGAAACGGCCTTCAAGATTGCCAAGCAGTACCACTACTACGAGGGAAGGACCAAACGCTTCAAGATCATTTCGCGTCATAACGCCTACCACGGGCAGACCATGGGCGCCTTGAGCGCCCTGGGCTTCCTCCATCCCATGCGGCATGTCATGGCCCCCCTGGTTCCGGGACACAGCTTTCTCATCCCTCCCTACTGCTACAGATGCCCTCTGAACCTGACCCATCCTGCCTGCGACCTGGCATGTGCGGATGCCCTCGATTCTCTGATCCAGTTCGAGGGGCCGGACCTGGTAGCCGCTTTCATAGCGGAAACGGTCATGCAGGCAATGGGCGCGCTTCCACCCCCTGAAGGGTATTTCGACCGGATCCGAGAGATCTGTGACCGGTACGGTGTCCTGCTCATCATCGATGAGGTCATAGTCGGCTTCGGCCGGACAGGCAGGATGTTTGCGGCCGACCACTATCACATCCGGCCCGACATCATGACCATGGCCAAGCAGTTGACAGGGGGATACGCCCCGCTCGGAGCGACCAGTACGACCCGGGAGATCGCCCGGGCCATCCCGACTTTCCTGCACATTCACACCTACGGCAACCATCCGGTCAGCTGTGCGGCCGCTCTGGCCAATATCGAGGTTCTCCAGCGGGAAAACCTCGTTGCCAACGCGGCCCGGATGGGCGAGTACCTGCTGGAGGGGCTCAAAGACCTGGAGAGACACCCCATCGTGGGTGAAGCACGGGGATTGGGTTTGTGGTGCGCTTTGGAGATAGTCAAGGAGAAGAAGAGGCGCCTTCCTTTCCCCCCTGAAGATGAGATTCCCTTTCGGTTGAGTCTTGCCGGCCGAAAACACGGGGCCATTTTCAGGAGCATGGGAAACGCCCTGGAGTTCGCCCCGCCTCTCACTATTACCCGGAAGGAAGTCGAACAGGGGGTGGGAACCATCGACCGGGCCCTTTGGGAGGTGGAAAACCGCCTCGGACTGTAGTTCTACCTGAAGATGGGCTGGTCTCTCCCTCATCCGTGCCTTGCCGGCTAGAGGGATCTCAGGTGGAATCCTCCATCCACGTTGATTATCTCTCCAGTAGAAAAGGGAAGGCACCCCTCCACCAATGCAACGACCGCCTTTGCCACGTCCTCCGGGGTGCCCCATCGTTTGATGGGTGTTATACCCTCTGCAATGAGACGGTCGTATCTTTCACGTACCGGGCTGGTCATATCGGTCTTGATGATGCCCGGCCTGATTTCATAAACCCTTATGCCGAATTCGGCGAGCCTTATGGAAAACAGAGCGGTCATCATGGAGAGGCCGGCCTTGGACACGCAGTAGTCTCCTCTGGAGACAGAGGGTGTATACGAGTTGAGCGACCCCATATTGATGATCATGGGATTCCGCAGGGGATCATCCCTTTTCTGCTCGATCATCCAGTTGGCCACGGCCTGTGTCAGAAAATACGGGCCTTTGAGGTTTGTATTGATGAGACGGTCGAAACTCTCCTCGCTCGCCTCCAGGATGTCTTCTCTGGGTTTAGGAGCCACGCCGGCGTTGTTCACGAGAATGTCGAGTCTGCCGAACTCCTGTCTTATCTGTAGGACGAGGCGCCTTCGGTCCTCCTTCTTTGCGATATCGGCCTGGATGTAGCGGCAGGGACATCGATTTGCCTCGATCTTCGCGATCGCCGCTGCGGCCTCGGATGGGGGGGAAACCCCATTGAGAATGATTGTGAAACCGAGCTCGGATAAGGCCTGGGCGATGCCCAGTCCGATCCCTCTCCGGGACCCTGTTATCAGGACCAGTTCTTGTGCTCGCCTCGAGTCGAGCGCCTTCCCGTTCACTCTGTCCGCCTCCTTATCATCCCCCGATGGCCTACGGGGCGATCCCCCTTTCAAGAAGGCTTCTGGCGATGATTATGTGCTGGATCTCACTGGTTCCCTCGTAGATCTGCGTGATTTTGGCATCCCGAAAGAGCCGTTCCACCCTGTGATCGTTGAAGCAGCCGTAAGCGCCGTGGATGTCCAGGGCGGCCCTGGTATGCCTCACAGCTACCTGGGAGGCAAAGAGTTTGGCCATGGAAGCATGCATTACCGCAGGAATGCCCTTGTCCTTGAGCCGTGCTGCATGGATGATCATCGCTCTGGCGGCGAAGATGTCGACGGCCATGTCGGCGAGCTTCCATCGATTCGCCTGAAAATCCGATATGGGCCGGCCGAACTGTTTCCGCTCTGCCGCAAACTCCAGTGATTCTTCCAATGCCGCTCTGGTAATTCCCACCGCGAGGGCGGCTATGCCGATGCGCCCCTTCTCGAGGACGATCATCATGTTCCTGAAACCCTCGCCCTCATTGCCCAGCAGGGCGTCCCGGGGTATGGGGCAATCGTCAAAGGCCAAGTCGGACAGTTGAGACGCCCGCTGGCCCAACTTGTGCTCTTTCTCACCCCTGGAGAAGCCGGGTGAACTCGACTCCACTATGAAGATTCCCATGCCCCGATGGCCCACCGAATCTTCCTGCGATCTGGCCAAGACCAGGGCGAAGTCACAGATAGGCCCGTTGTGGATAAGGGTCTTGCTTCCACTGAGCACGTAACCCTCAGGGGTTTTACGTGCCCGTGTGGTGATCGACGCCAGGTCCGAGCCTGCATCGGGTTCAGTAAGGGCAAAGGAGACCTTGGTCTCCCCCCGCAGGAGGGGCACGAGGAAGCGTCTCTTTTGCTCGGGAGTTCCAAGCTCAGACAGTAGAGTCGAACAGAGCTCCACGAGACCGCACTGATCCGCTATCGACGCATAGCCCCAGCCGAGTTCTTCCATGACCAGGGCATAGGATACCGTATCCAGGCCGGCCCCGCCCCAATCCCTGGGGATGGTGATCCCCAGAAGGCGTTGCTGTGCCATCTTCTTATAGAGTTCTTCCGGGAAGCGGGAGTCTTCATCGAGTTCCCTGGCAAGGGGGATAACCTCCCGCTGGGCGAAACGGCGTGCCTTCCCGCGTATTCTTCTCTGTTCCCTGGTCAGCGGCCAGGCGTCTATACTTGAATGCATAGCTCTCACCATGGTATCGATCCGGGATAGCGTCTCACATGAGCGGACTGATCAGAATCTTCACGTATCTTTCCGGGTGTTTTTCCAGGAGTTCCACGGCTTCGGTGAAGCGCTCCATGGGCAGTACCGCTCCAATAAGCGGTTTCGCCTCGACCTGCCCGGTCTCGAGAAGCCGGATCGCCTCCGGGAAGTCCTCAACGAAGTAAGTGCGGGATCCGACAACGTTCAGTTCTTTGGAGAAGACCCCCTGGTAAGGAATGGCCAATGTGGGTTGGTGCGGCATGGCCACAAGCACGAGCCGTCCGTCTGGCCGCAGCATCTCCTCACTGGCAGCCAGCGTCTCCTGTGTGCCCACCACATCGAGGACCCCGTCCACTCCATCTCCTGTCCTGCGGACAAAGGAGATTGGATCCGTCTCCAACGGGTTGCAGACCTGGTCGATTCCCAATCTCCTGGCCAGGGCCCTCCTTTCCGAGATGGGCTCGGAAAGAACGACCTGAGAGGCGCCATAGGCCTTGGCGACTTGAGCAGCGAGAAGCCCGATGGTTCCACCCCCGATCACCACCACCCTGGCTCCCCTGTCGAGTCCGGCCCGGCGGTTTGCATGAACGGCGACTGCCGTGGGCTCCACCATGGCTCCAACCTCATCCTCTATCGACGCCGGCAGGGTGAACACCCTCTGGTGGTGGGCTACGATACGCTCCGCAAAGTATCCTCTGGGTCTCAGGACGCCTTCGGTCCTGGCCTCGGGACAATGAGGGATGCGCCCCGCCTTGCAGGCGTCGCATTTTCCACAACCGTAGGCAGGGAAGACCGTTACCCTGTCACCCTCCTTCAGGGTCGAGTCTGCCGGGGCCCGCAAAACCTCTCCCATACTCTCATGGCCGGGCACTATGGGGTAAGGGACAAAAGGATTCCCTCCCCGGAGAAGAAGCAGATCGGTGCCGCATATGCCGACGAAGCGGACACGGATCTCCACTTCGTCCGGCCCAGGGGCGGGCTCTTCCACGCTTTGGAGAGAGAAGTCATTCGGGCCTTTGAGTACGATTGCTTTCACGAGCGGCTTCCTGTATCGCCCCGCCTTGTGGCGGCCGGGGGACAGCTCATAGGGATCAAGGCTCCCTGAGCACTTTCATCACTGTCTTTCCCTTCAATACGGCTTTTCCATCCTGGTTTGTAGAGAGGGCCTCGAAGACGATCTCGTTTCTTTCCGGGATCTTCTCGGTTACGGTCAACTCCGTCCTGATGGTGTCGCCAAACATCACGGGTGCGACGAACTTCACGTCATAACGGTAGGACACACCGCCCGGAGGGGGGATATGGCTGTTCATCTTGCCCATGACCGTGGAGACGAAGCCCACCAGGAGGGCCCCGTGGACAATCCGGGTTCCGTACCTGGTTTTCTTGGCGAACTCTTCGTCCATGTGAATCCCGTGGAAATCCCCGGTAAGTCCGGCAAACAGATAGGTGTCGGTCTCGGTAACCGTCTTGGTGAAGTGTTCCTTCAAGCCGATCTCCACTGCATCGATACCCTTCTTCTCCTCCATTCATTCCCTCCATGGCTCACGTTGTTTGAGTCCCATCCTCTCGGATCGGAAGATGGCCGGATCCATTTCCCGCAGTTCCCTGGCCGTTTGGAGTTCAAAACCGACGTTGGGGAGGATATCCCTTGCCGGCTCCAGCCCAGGAGCAACCTCTATGAGAACGGGTCCCTGAGGCTCGAGGCGGAAGACCGCTCTTTCCGTGATGTACACCACCCGTTGGCCCTTCTTCCTGGCAAGCCGGCCGTTGAAAGTTACCTGCTGAACCTCGTCCACGAATTTCCTGGTCCTGCCCTCCTGGAGGATGGTGAGCCGTCCTCCATCCATCCGCGCCTTCAATCCCCCGGCGGTCAAAGTCCCACAAAAGACAATGTTTCTGGCATTCTGAACGAGATCGATGAACCCTCCTACACCGGCGAGCACATGGGGAAGATCGCGGAGCTTGGTGACGTTCACGTTCCCCTCTCTGTCCACCTCGGCAAAAGAGAGGAACACGAAGTCGGGTCCTCCTCCATCGATGAAATCGAACTGATTCGGCGATTCCAGGAGAGCCCTCGGGTTGATCGATCCTCCGAACTGGATGCCGCTGTACGGTATACCCCCTATGCTGCCGTGTTCCGTGGTAAAGGTGAGCTTATCGAATACCTCCTCCTCCAGGGCGACCTGCGGGACCAGGGACGTGACGCCGAAACCGAGGTTGACCACATCACCGGCTTTCAGCTCAAGCAGGGCCCTCCGGACAAGGATCCGCTTCAACGTATCGATGGGGACCGGCTTGAAGGCATCCCATGGGATTCTCAGCTCGCCGCACGCGGCAGGATCGTGATCGACGCCGGTTGTCAGCTTCTGCTGTTCGTCCACGACAATGGCGTCGACGAAGATGCCCGGCACGCGGACCAGTTGTGGATTCAGGGTCCCCGAAGCGGCCAGTCTCTTCACCTGGGCGATCACCTTCCCACCGCTGTTGTGGGCGGCCATGGCGAGAGCCAGGACATCGGAGGCGGAGTATTCATGCTCCAGGGTTATATTACCCTCCTTGTCCGCCGTTGTTCCTCTTATCAGAGCCACATCGATCGGGAAGGAAGGGAAGAAGAGATACTCCTTCCCATGGAGTTCGATGACCTCCACCAGGGCGGGTGGGGTTGCATCGTTCATCCTCCCCCCCTCGCGCCGGGGATCCACACAGGTTCCGAGGCCCACCTCCGTTATGATACCGGGCCGCTTTGCCGCGATCTCGCGGTGGAGGTGCATGAGGACGCCCATAGGAAAATTGTAGGCTTCGACCCTGTTGTGGACGATCATTTCGTATATTTTGGGGGGTGGTTCAGAGGATCTCGCAACCGTGTAGGATCCTCCGATCAATCTCTTGATCATCCCTGGATGGGCTATGTGGTCCAGACCCTTGATGTCGTAGCCGTCACCTACAGCAACCGGAAAGACGACGGTGAGGTCTCCCGGCGAACCCTCGTCGAGGAACCTCTTGCCGAGGGCTGCCAGCACCTTGTCGGGGGTCAGAGCGGCGGATATCCCGCAAACCGTGATCGTATCCCCTGTTCTGACCATGTGGGCAGCCTCTTGGGCTGCCGCGACCTTCTTTTCCATCACCCCATCCTCCCTTTTCTTGCTTTCTTGGCCGCAGGACCGTAGGTCCAACCCCGCCGCGGCAAAGGGCGAATAGCCCTGGGATCCCGTTGCGCCCGGGAGAGGTCTTCCTAGCCGGATAGCTTCCTCTCCTTCACCTCTTTCCCGTAGAAGCCGAGATCCTGAGAAAACCTTTCCGCTGCCTCCTTGAGAGACCCTGCAAACTTGACAAGCCTCTCCGGTTCGGATCTGTTAGTGGGTACGGCTATGCTCATGGCCGCTACGGTCCTGCCCGTCAGATCCCTCACCGGACATGCCACACAGCATATTCCGGGGGTGGCCTCCTCTTGGTCTGTAGCCACGCCGGAGGCTCGGACTGCCTCCAGCTCCCTCTCCAGGGCCCCCAGATCTGCGATGCTCCTGGGCGTCGATCTGACCAGTCCCCGGCCCTGCTCGTAAAGCTGGAGCAGATCCCTTCTGCTTAGGTCGGAGAGCAATACCTTGCCCAGAGCCGTGCAGTTAGCGGGGCGACGATCTCCGAGTCGTGCACCGATCCGGAGCGGTTTTGATGACTCCCTGACATTGACGTAGAAGACCTCGGTCTTCTCCAGGATGGCGAGATTGACCGTCTCATCGTAGAGGGAATGAAGCTCAGCCATGTAACGGCTTCCGATGGTAATCAGAGGGAGCTGTGCCCGGAGCCTGTTGGATAGCTCCAGGAACTTGAAGCCCAAGCCGAACCGGCCGTCAGAGGACTCCTGCCGGACAAATCCAGAGGACTTCAGGGTGGACAGGATCCGGTATGTCGTAGTTATCCCGAGGGAGAGTTCCCGGGCCAGGACCTGTGGCTTAGCCGGTCCGTCGCCCAGCCTCTCGAGGATCCGAAGGGCCTTGGCGAGAGACCTTATGTGGTATGCCGGAGCATCGAATGGAGCGGGTTTTCTCATCACAGGGTCCTCGAAGATCGATCGCCGGAGGTTGGGATTCATCCGCCTTCGGCAGATCCCCCGGGGGCTCTCCTTTCTTCTTGTCCCCTCAAATGGAAACAGAGGGCATTGAGTGCCCTCTCATAGTCGAGCCGGGCATGAAGGTTGGTATGGATCGAAGCCCTTACAGCCTCCTTTGCCAGCCTTAAGACTTCCAAAGGGTTCTCCGCGATCTGCCGGGCGAGCTTTTCCGTTTCCGATTCCAAGAGGTCAGGGGTAACCACCTCTTCGACCAAGCCGATCCGTTTGGCTTCCACGGCCGGTATGGGTCTTCCCGAAAGGATCAACTTCATCGCCATCCCTTCCCCCACCAGCCGACCGAGAACCTGCGTACCCCCTCCGCCTCCGGGGAGCCAGCCCAAGCGCACCTCCGGAAAGCCCAGTTGGGCATCCTCAGAGGCGATCCTGATGTCACAGGCCAGGGCGAGTTCCAGGCCACCTCCGAGGGCGTAGCCCCTGATCATGGCTATAACAGGCTTTGTGATCTTCCTGATCGTATTTGCAGCTTCGATCCTCCGTCGAAGCTCCAGGGGCGCCGTCTCCCTGAGTTCGGTGAGGTCCGAGCCCGAGCAAAAGGCCCGGTCTCCTGCTCCTGTAAGGATGACGACCCGAAGGGTGTCATCCCTCTCCACCTGGTCAACCGCCTCGATCAGTTCCGAGTTCATCCGACTATTCAAGGCATTCAGTTTTTCCGGGCGGTTCAGGGTGATTTTGGCCACCCTGTCTCTTGAGGCGAGCAATACACCCTTCATCTGGACCATCCCCCTCTCATCCATGCCTCCGAACCTTACCGGACCGCTCTGCAGAGAGTTGCAACGCCTACCCCTTGACCGCTCCCATGCCCCAGCCCTGGATCAGGAATTTCTGGACTATCAGGAAGAAGATGAGAGCGGGAATCGTGACCACCACGGCCCCTGACATGAGCAGCCCCCAATCGACTATTGTCGACTCGTAGATATCCTGGAGCCCGATGGGCATGGTCTTCAATTTGGGAGCGTTGAGCAGAACACGGGCGAAGAGGTAGTCGTTCCAGACGACCACAAAGGCAAAGACCGACGTGGCGATGATCCCCGGCAGAGCCTGTGGGAGGACGACGTAAATCAATGACTGGAAGCGGTTGGCCCCATCGATGTAAGCCGATTCTTCCAACTCCATGGGAAAGGATTGGAAAAAGGCTCTCAGCAGCCAGAGAGTAAAAGGGAGAGATATCGACGTATAGGCCAGTATGATCCCGAGATGGGAGTCGGTCAGATTGAACTGTTTCAGCAACATGTAGACAGGGATGATGATCATTATCGGGGCGAACATGTAAGTGAAAAGAGTGAGGTTGGCAAGAAGCTCCTTCCCCTTGAAGCGATAACGGGTGAGGCCGTAAGCACCGATTGTTGCCACGACGATATCCAGGAGAACCGTCATTCCGGCCACAAAGACGCTGTTTCTGAGATAGATCAGGAAGTCCGTATCTCTGAAAAGCCGATGGAAGTTGGAAAGGGTATAGTGAGTGATGATCCTGGGTGGATACGCGAGAATGTCTCCCGGGCCTTTGATGGATGTCAGGACCATCCAGAACAGAGGAAGCCCGCAGAACAGAAGCAACAGGGCGCCTGAGGCGAAAATGACCAAATTGTAGGATACCTTTCTCCGGACCATGTTCTTCCCCTTCTATTCCTCCTCACCTCTCCGGTAAACCCCGAAGAATATAACCGTAAGGATGACCAGCATTCCGAACAGAACTACCGATATTGCGGCCCCCTGCCCGGCCTGGAAAAACCCGAAGGTCTTTCTGAAGGCGTAGACAGGGAGATTCTGAATGAGCTCCTGCAGCCCGCCTCCCGTAGCCATCAGCCAGGGCACGTCGAACTTCGTAAACATGAAGAAGGTGCGCAACAGAACTACGACAAAGAGGACATTTCGCAGTTGCGGCAGGGTGATGTGGATGAAACGCTGCCATACGTTCGCACCGTCTATCTCCGCCGCCTCGTACAGGGTGAGATTGATTGTCTGCAGCCGTGCCAGCAGGCTGATCACGACGAAGGGAAAGAATTGCCAGACCCCGACCAGTATGGTAGAGGCCATGAGCCACTTCGGGCCAAGCCACACGATAGGGACCTCTGCAACCCCAAGAGTCTCCAGCACGTAATTTACGGGTCCATACGTGGCGCTCAGCATCCATTTCCAGAGAAGAATCGTGACGATTGTGGGCAGCATGTAGGGAAAGAGTGTGAAACCCCGGATGATACCTCTTCCCGGGAAGGACTGGTTGAGCAAGAGGGCAGCTCCAAGGCCTAGAATGACTTGGAGAGCGACGGTACTGACCGCCCAAAAGGTGCCCGTCCAGAAACTCGACCAGAACCCCTGCTCGCTAAGGAGCCGAGTGTAGTTGCTGAGACCCACGTAGCTGTATGCCTCGTGGATCAGGTGTTTGTTCGTGAAGCTCAACCAGACCGAGTATCCCACCGGGAAGAATATGAACCCGAAGATGATCACAATGGTCGGAAGAATCAGGAGAAATCCCTGCAATGCTTTCTTGGACTGCATCTGGCTCCTCCGGCCCACCCCCTCAAAGCCCCGAAGAGGGGAGGGCGGGCCAGTCTGCGGATGTACCTGCCGGTGGCAGAGACACATGCAGAGACATCCTCTCCCCGCGGAATGCGGAGAGAGGATGTCTCTTTCGATCCCGAACTCCTAAGCCTTCTTCTCGGCTCTAATGGGATCAGGAACAGGATAGCCGAGATCCGTTAGGAGGGTGTTCACTCGGTCAGAGATCCTCCGTCCTGCCTCCTTGGCTTTTCGCCTGCCCTGGACGACGGACATGATCTCGTCGACGATGATCCCCGAATCGAAGACCTCGGCGAGGAAGGGGATCTGCAACTCATGAGGAGCATACACCCCCACGGGCAGGGCCTCTCCTCTTTTTATGTACGCGGCTTGCTGGCTTACCCAGTGGGGCCATATCTTCAGTTCAGGGAGAGACTTGTATCCCGGGTCGCTTGCAAGAGATTTGGTAATGGGATACATGTGTACCGGGTATGCCGCGATATAGTTAAGGTAGAGATCTCGGCTGTAGAACAGCTTGAGCCACTCCATGGCCAGATCTTGAACCTTGGACTTGGAGAAGATCACCCAGAGTTCAGCATCGAGATCTGTATAGGGCTTTGTGCCCATGGGGCCGACAGGGCGCCAGATGGGGTAGAAATACTCTTCCGATGCCTTGCCGGGAGCGTACTTGTTGATGGAACCGGCAATTCTCCCATAGCCGTGATCGATCAGGGTGGTCTTTCCTGTGCAGATCTCGACGATCATGCCCAGCCAGGATTGACTCAGCCAGTCAGGGGGTACGACTTTCTTGTCGGAAAGGGTCCTTATGAATTCAAGCACTTCGATAAAAGGCTCTTTGTGGAAAACGGGGTTCCACTTCTCGTCGTAGAAACTCCCGCCGTTCGAGCCGACCCACCTTCCGCAGTGCTCCTGGAGGAAATACCCGGTCCCGGGGAGACTCATCCCCCACTGCCGCTTCTTGGGTTTAGTAACGGCTTCCAGGTACTCTATCTCCTCGTCCCATGTCTTGAACATCGGCTGAGTGACGTCCTCGGGTACCTTGAATCCCGCTTCGGTGGCGATGTCCTTCCTAATAAGCAGCACGGGACAGCCCACCTCGTGCGAAATGCCCCACCAGTGGCCGTCAAAGTACGGGATATTCCTTACGGCTTCGAAGATGTTATCGACCCCCAGATGGCGGTAGACGTCATCCACTGGCACCAATTCACCCTTCTTCTGCAAGGACCTGTAGTGATACGGCTGGATTTGGCAGATATCAGGAGGGTTGCCGGCCGCAATGCTGGTGTAGAGCTTGGGTCCCAGGCTGCTCCATCCGATTCCCTGCTGGACGGCCTTGACCCCGGGATGCAATTGCTCAAAACGGTCACAGACCTTCTGGACCGCCTTGACCGAAATGTCGGAAGCCTCGGTATGCCATATGTTGAGTGTACGAGTCGCGGCCTGCGTACGCTTCGGCAACAGGGTAGAACCCATCCCAACGACCGCCGCACCGGCGGCACCCTTCAGAAAGTCTCTCCTGTTGATTCCCCTTCTACGAGCCATGGTTACACCTCCTTTGTAGGTTTGCTGTTGGGAGGAGCGTACCTCCTCGTCCGATACGCTCGGATCCTTCTCACCTCCTTTCCGTTTTGCTCCTTTTGTTACCCAGTAGAGTAGTGTCCGTGGCCTCTCTCTGCCCACCCGCCCGTTGGAGTACCCTCATCGGTTCTCCGATTTGTTTTCACAATGGAAACTGTCATTTTCGAGTGGTAAAATTTCTAGCACGAGTTTAGTCAGGGTGTCAAGCGAAAAATCCACGACACGCCGCGAAGGGCCCTCCATGCAAGGATGCAGGCAAGCCCCGGTCTTCCCCGAGCCGGCATGGCTTGACATGCGGTAGTCCGGTTTCATAAATTGAATCGCCGGTGGATGTAGGATCGGCGGCAGTCCAGATGGAATCGAGAGGGAGCCGAGGACGTCATGAGAGATCAAAATGGGAAGCACGAGTTCTTGCAGTCCGTTGAGAATGCGCGGGCGAGGGCCTTGATCAAGGCCATGGGCTACACAACGGAAGATCTCAGGAGGCCGCGAATCGGCGTGGCCAATTCGTGGGGTGAGACCAGCCCGGGCCACATACATCTGAGGTCAGTTGCCGAATCCGTCAAAGCCGGCATATGGCAGGCTGGAGGGGCCCCTTTCGAGTTCAACAGCTTTGCCATGTGTGTCATGTCGGTGGGCAGACACGGGATCAGGTACGACACGCCCACCAGGGACATCATCGCCGCCGAGGTGGAGGCTTCGACCTGGCTCCACATGTTTGACGGCCTGGTGTTGATATCCGGGTGCGACAAGAACGTTCCGGGCCACCTGCTGGCTGCGGCAAGGCTCGGCATGCCGGCCATCATGGTTCCCGGAGGCCCGATGAACGCGGGAAGGTTCAGAGGGCAGGATGTCGATACTACCACCCTGGATGCCGAATGCTGGGCTTACGGTGTGGAAGAGCCCCGGGTTTCCAGGCAGGAGATCGATCTGCTGGAAGATGCGGTGTGCCCGGGGGCCGGTGCGTGTGCGCTTCTGGGAACAGCCAATACGATGCAGTGCCTGGCGGAGGGGCTCGGTATGGCTCTGCCAGGAGCCGGGACCGCTCCCGCGGTTTCGGCAAAACGGCTGTGGCTTGCCAAGGAGTCAGGGCGGCAGATCGTTCGACTTGTGGAAAGGGGCACCACCTCTTCGGAGATCATTACCAGAGAGAGTCTTGTCAACGCGGTGCGCCTTCTCCATGCGATCGGGGGTTCGACCAATGCCATCGTCCATCTTCTGGCTCTGGCTTATGAGATGGGACTGGATGAGGAGGTCGATCTGGCACTTTTTGAGCAATGCGGCCGGGAGACCCCCTGTATTGCGGCCGTACGGCCGAGCGGGCCCTATACGGTGACTGATTTCGACGAGGCCGGGGGTGTCCAGGCTGTGATGAAGAGGATCGAGCCCCTGCTCGACACGGGAGTTATGACGGTCACCGGGAAGACTCTGGCCGCCAATCTGAAGGGCCTTGTCGTGCCGGACTCTCCTGTCATAAGGGAGATAGACGACCCGGTGGCCAGAGAAGGACTTGCAGTCTTGCGGGGGAATCTGGCCAATTCCGCCGTGGTGAGACCCACCGTCATTCCTGAAGACATGATGCGACACAGGGGGCCGGCCAGGGTTTTTGACAGCCAGGAGGAGGCGCTGGAGGCCCTGAGGCTCAAGAACGTCAGGCCCGGTGATGTGGTGATTGTCCGCTATGAAGGACCGAGAGGCGGCCCGGGTCTTACAGAGGTCTTCAAGGTCATCGGCTACATGAGAGCATTGGGCCTGGAGAAGCAATGCGCCCTGGTAACGGACGGTAAGATATCCGGTTTTGCAAAAGGTCCCTTCATCTGTCAGGTCTCCCCCGAGGCGGCCGAAGGGGGCCCCTTGGCTGTGGTCCGGGAGGGCGACACCATAGAGATCGATATCCCTGAGCGGAGACTCAATATCGATATAGAACCCGAGGAGCTCCGGCGCCGGATCGATCGGTGGCAGCCTCCTGCTCCTCGTGTAGTCGATGGTTTCCTGACGGTCTACGCGCGACTTGCGAATCCCGTGGAGAAAGGGGCAGGCATCAATCTGCGCCTCCAACCGTAACCCGATGATCTCGCCGGGAAGATTGGCATCCTGAAGGATGTTCTCAGCTTGGCCTTTTGGCCCTGCCCGCGGTTCTGGCCCCGGGGAGAGAAGAGATCCGGCGAGCGGTTCCTTCCCACCTTCCGGGCAGGGGGGCGGTGAATTTCGGGTTAGAATCGTCCGAAGATCTTACGGTACCAGGGCTTTTTCATCTCTTCCTCGATGAGCCTGGGAAGAGAGGGGAGGGGTGGCTGTTCGGAAGGCACGGGTCGGGACTCCTTTTCTAGCTCCTTCTCTTCCAATCCCTCCAGCTTGTCTCGCGTGACAAACTCCAGAACGTATTGATCCGGAGCCATCTCCCACTGGCCCGTAAACCAGATATGGAGGTGGAACTCCTTTTCAATGTCGCTGAGTTCCTTCCGCTTCTGGTTGAGCAGATAAGAGGCCACAGGCCTGGAGAAGATCCCCTTGACTATACCTACATCGCCCTCGATAACGCGGTCCAGTATCTTTCTCAAGACCGTGAGGGAGAGGGATTCGGTCGATTTCACCCTGCCCCTGCCGTCACAGTAAAGGCAGACCGTGTAGCTCTCCTCGGCAAGAGGGGTCTTCAGCCTCTGCCTTGACATCTCCAAGAGGCCGAACTTGGATATCTTTGATACATCGGTCTTGGCCTTGTCCTTCTTCAACGCGTTGCGAAGACATCGCTCCACGGCCAGGTTATGCTTCCGGTCCTTCATATCGATGAAGTCGATGACGATGAGTCCCCCCAGATCCCTCAGCCTGAGTTGACGGGCTATCTCCTCTGCAGCCTCCAGATTGGTGTTCAGGGCGGTCTGTTCGATGCTTTTGGATTTTCCGAGCCTGCCCGAGTTGACATCGATAGAGACCAGAGCCTCAGTCGGATCGATGCAGATGCTTCCTCCCGATTTTAGGGGAACCTTCCTTGCGTAAATCGCCTCGATCTGCTCTTCCAGGTTGAATCGTGCGAAAAGAGGTTTCTTTTCCTGGTAGAGTTTTACCCTACGCTGGTATTGGGGCATTACCTGGCGGAAGAAATCCTTTATCTGCCGGTATACCTCCTTGTCATCCACCAGGACTTCCATATCCTTGGTGAAGTACTCCCGGATGGATTGGATCATGAGGTGACTCTCCTGGTAGAGGAGGGAAGGTACGGGAAGTTCTCGCATTTTGGCCTGTATGCTCTCCCAGAGACGTACCAGGTATCCACACTCCCTGAAAAGCTCCCGCTTGCTCTTGTCCGCCCCAGCAGTCCTCACGATAAAGCCGATACCCTCGGGATGGTTGAACTCTTTAAGAATGTTCAGCAGGCGTTCCCGCTGCCGTTCGTCCTCGATCTTACGAGAAACCCCGTAGCTTTCTGTTCCGGGCATGAGGACGACATACCTGCCGGGAAGGGAGATGTTGGTCGTGAGGGCGGCCCCCTTGTTCGACATCTCCTCCTTGACCACCTGTACGATGAGCTTCTGGCCGCGGCTGAGAACGTCCTGGATCCTGGGCCTCTCCCCGGGTGGGACCTGCTTCTCGTAGTACTGGGGGTTTACCTCGGAAAGGGAGAGAAAACCATGGCGTTTTGCCCCGTAGTCCACAAAGGCCGCCTGGAAGCTCGGCTCGATGTGGGTGACAATCCCGCTGTAGATATTGCCCTTGGATTTCTCGCGGACAGTGGTCTCTATGTTGAAATCTACCAGGTTTTCACCCTCGACGATGGCCACACGGCACTCCCCCGTCTGGGCGGCGTTAATAAGCATCTTTTTCTGCATGATTCTTCCTTCGTGACTCTCCGTGTTCCTTCACCTCCGACCCAGTCCGGGCAGGGGGGTATCCGGGACTCTCAGCCCTGATGCAACCGAGTCCGCTGGTCATCTGATCGATCTGGCTCGTTATCGAGGAGGCAATGGAAGCAGTGCGGAGAAGAAAGGGTCCCAGAAGGGGTGAAGAACACTTCCTAACCTCTTGGAGGGTCACATCAGGGTCCTCCAGGATCACAGATTCCGAAACGATCCTGATCTCTTCTTCAATCAAGGGTAACCGTTTTTCGCACCGTTGTCAACGAAGGGGTCTGGGGTTCTCTTCTTCTCTAGCCAGGCGGGTATCCCGGCCGACCGAGGTCTCCTCCGTCCCTTCAGAACGCTCTGGCCCGGAGCATGTGAGTCAGCAGGATCTCGAGAGGCGGTGTTCATGGCCCTTCCCGGGGGATGAATCAAGGAAGCCGCCCACGACACAAAGGGCATTTCTGAGAAGAATATCTGCCTTGGCCATAGGGAGCCTGTTAAGCTCCTCCCCTGTCACCCATCTGATCCTGTGGCAGTGGAGCGGCCGGGGTTCACCGCGGACCAGGCGGCAGAGATAGCTCATGAGCAGGATCCTCATGTCCGGGTATGGCTGGTATACCATCTCAAACCGCCTGCCCACCTCCACCTCGATCCCGACTTCCTCCTCGAGCTCCCTCTTGAGAGACTGCCTGGGATTTTCGTCCGGTTCGACCTTTCCCCCAGGAAATTCCCACAAAAGCCCGCGGCGAGAGCCGGGTCTTCGCTGGACTACGAGAACCCTGTTATCCCTGAGAATAATCCCTGCTGTGACGGGCAGAATCATCGACTTCTGTTCTATCGATTTCGCCTTGATCTTCCACCGTCCATGTGGGCATCTCGGAGATGGCGGATTGGCTGATGGCCACCCGGTTTCTTCCCTTCCTCTTGGCCTCGTAAAGGGCCTCATCGGCGGTCTCGATGAGCCCCTTTACAGAAGAAACCTGGGACGTTAGGGTGCTGATCCCAATGCTGACGGTCAAGCGGCCCGCTGGTTGGCTGCCCTCGTGTTCAATGGTACGGCTTTTTACGGCCCTTCTGACCCGCTCGGCGATCTGGCAGGCCTCGTCCAGCTTGGTTTTGATGAGGATGCCGGCGAACTCCTCACCACCATACCGGGCAAGTATATCGGTGTGGCGAACCGTGGCCTTCATAACCCTGGCGATCTCCCTCAGGACCCTGTCGCCTGCCACGTGCCCATGGGTATCATTGTAAGTCTTGAAATGGTCGATATCCACCATCATGAGGGAGATGGGATACTCGTACCGGATTGCCCGCCTCAACTCCAGATCCAGGGCCTCCATGAAATACCGGTAATTGTAGATCTCGGTCAGGTCGTCCGTTATGGAGAGTTGCTTCATTCGCTCCCTGGCAGCCTTGAGGTCCCGGGCAGTCTCCCTGTAATGGTCCTTCAATTCCTCCAGCTCCTTCATCGTTTGCCGGAGCGCCCGGTTCTCCCGTCTGAGCCGGTCTATTTCCTCGAGAAGCTCTCTTTCTTCCATCGGTCTCCCAGCGAGCCGGTGATTCTACAACAATAACGATACGAGATTTCCCCCGGGAGTGACAGCTCCCTATATGTTGTATTCAAATAGTCTTATATACCTAGATATAGAAGAAGTCAAGTGATATCTGGGGGGACTACCCCGGTCTTTTGACCAAATTCCCGGTACTCCCCGGGCAATTCAGGCGGTTTTTCCTCAGTGTGACCCGGGTCCGGCGTTTTGAGGCGAGATGCTTTTCAACTCGAAGTCATTGAACCGGCCCCTCAAACGATAGCAGAAAGTGAGGATGCTCCTATCTTTGCCCGCCAGGAGCCAACCGGCCACCGGGACGTTGCTGAGAATCCTGTCCATTGTCTGAAGGGGGCGAACCCCGATACGGAGGTCGAGGCTCCGACCGTTGAGGTCGACCCAGCCGCCCAGGGTCATGCTGACCACATCGCCGTCGAGATAGAGGTCTCTGGTGGAGGCGATTCCCTTCTCGATGAGAATTCGACCGGTTACTCGGTTGTAAGGAATGCTCTGGTCGGGGTGGCCCCTGAGTCCGTGGAGGCTGCCGTCTTCTGCCATTAGCCTGAGGTCCCCGGCGAGAGACCGTACTATCCCTTCCGCCGAATCTCCCCTGCCTACCAGCACTCCTTCGAGGTTCAATCTTCCCGAGAGAAAGCTCCTCCGACCCTTGGGCGAAGGGACGGCTCCGGCAAGGTCCATTCTGTGGATCGTCGGGGTTACCTTGAAAGAGATTCCCCCTCCGGACTTCAGACGGACCCATCCTCCGGATCTGATGAACCCGCCGGGTATCTCGGCCTGGAACCTCCGGAATCTCAGGAGTCCCCTTTTCAAGGTGAAGGCGGTGATGAAATTTGCAAAGTGGAGTCCCCCAAGGGATCCCCGTGCAATGCTCATTTTGGCGGTTACCGTGGAGTTCAGCCAGATCGAGTCCGGATCGATCCGGATCTTTCCCCCTCCGCCCTTGGGGAGAAGCTCATCGACCTTAAGCTCTTCGGATCCCATGTCGAGGGAGATCCTCATCCCCCTTGAGACGGTAACCCTGTCGTGGAATCTCTTCACATAACCCCGCACCGAGGCATGACCATGACAGGGAGCACCTCCCATTCTCCATTTGAAACGGGAGAAGAGAATCTCTTTCTCGGTGCACCGGATCTCTCCCTCCATATGGGTGAGCGGGGAGGGGATGCCGCTTATCCTGAGTCGGGCGCCTTTAAGGGAGATCCGTGTCTGGTATGCCAGGTCGGAGAAACGACTGAACCTGTGCCTGATTTTCCCTTCTATTCTGGCCCTTCCGTGGATGGCGGCTATTGGTTGGAGAGCCTTTCTAACCTCCTGGGGCATGGCTTCTCCCTTGAGAAGGGGAAGCAGGCCCTTGAGATCCAGATCTCCTTTGAAGGCGACGGCCATTGCCGGGTCAGAGTACAGGCGGGAAACAGATCCATCGAGTGTCAGCCGGGACTGGCGAAACCTCCCATGAAAGCCGCTAAGACCGAGCCGGTCTCTCCGGAGGGTGATAAGACCCGAGACGTCCCTTAAGGGGGGGAGCTTCGAATCGACAGGGACGCTCGCGCCGCTGACCTTCAGGCGGAGGGAGAGCGTGCCGGGCCTTTTTCGGATCGTCCCTGGGGCCAAGTCGGTCCACACGCCATCTAGTTTGACCTTTTCCAACCGGAAAGACCCGCGGAACCTGCGGTCCTTCAAGAGACCGAGCACCCTCCGGGGAATCAGGAGGTCTGGTAGATAGGGCCTGAGGGCTCTCAACGGGGTCTTCTTCGTGGTAAATACCAGTGAGACGGCCGGAGCACCGCGACGGCTCTTACTGATCGATCCTGCCCCGCTGACCGAAATGTGTGGTACCTTGAGGACCAATCGGGAGATATGGGCGACCTGCTGTTTGTATTCGAGATCGTAGCGGAGCGATCCCTCCTTCAGCCTTATCGGGGCCGTGTAAAGAGCGGGCAAGGTGAAGCGGCAGCTTCGAATCTTTACCTCTCCTGAGGATTGGAACGATTCAGGCCTTCCTTTCCACTCGAGCTTAAGATCGAGAAGGCCCTTCATCGTTTCGAAAGGAACAACCCTCCGGAGGTAGGGCCACATTCGGCGTAGATCGATGGCCCGGGCCTGGAAGGAGACGGCAAATCCCAGCCGGTGTATGTCCAACGGCTCCTCTATGCCGCTGATCCTTGTTGATATGGAGAATTCCTCCCTCCTGCCCCCTGCGACCCTCCCCTTGATATGGAGAGAGAGGGCCTTTCCCTGAGAGATCCTCTGGGAGGTGGCTTCGATGTTCTCCACTTCCGTCACAAATGCTTTCCCCGCGAGTGCATGATCCGTGAAGAGGATTCTGCCCCCTTGAATCGAGAGTTGAGAAGGCAGATGACTCACCGCTGCCAGGAGTTTTCCGCAAGGGTCCTTCTCTCCGGTTTTGCATTCTTCCCTGCCTTTTCCCTCGGGGGTGATTTTCCCCTTGGAGGTCCGAACCAGGCGGATCGATGGGTTCCTGAGGACGATGCGCTTCCACCTGAGCCTGCCCAGGATCAAGGATCTTATGGAAGGCTGGAGGCGAAACCTGCTCACACGGAAGAAGTCCTTCCCGTCAGGGCCGGGTACCCTTACGTCTCGGTACTCGATCCCGAATCCTCCTAAGATGGTGAGGCCCGAGCGCCCGACTTCGGCCTTTTTCTGGAAGAATTCCTCGATCTCCTTCTTGAGGATATTCTGGGTGATCCTTGGGGCCAAGTAGTAACCAAGGAAGAGGGGGATCAGGGTGACAAAAAGAAGAACAAGACAGGTAATGAGAAGAAGGAGATTGATGGTCTGTCTTCTCAACGGTGGGCCTCTATATAAGTCTCCTGAAAGACGGGTCCTATGCTTGTTCGGGCAATGGGTTGTTCAGTCTTTCGATTCCTTTATCGGCAGTTTGGGAGCCTGGCTTTACGGTTGTCAGGTCAGGGGGCCGATTCTTCGGTACACGGAGGGATCCGGCCTCCTGCGTGGTCGCCGGCCGAAAAGGGTTCTGGAAACAACAATACGGGATGTTCCGGAGAGCCGGCTTCACTCAAACGGCTCTGGCAACGGTAAAGACGTCCACCGTCCTGGCCCCACCCTCGAGTAGGGTTCTTGCACATTCGTTGACCGTGGCGCCTGTGGTCAAAACGTCGTCGACCAGCAGTACGGCTCCTTCTGCCCGCCCCCGCCCGAGGGAGAAGACACCCTTCACGTTTTTCTCCCTCTCGGTCCCTGTAAGTTCCACCTGAGGGGCGGAGTCCCGGGTTTTCCTCAGCACCCTCTCGCCCACGGGCACGGCAAAGAGGCGGCCGAGTTCCCTGGCGAGTAGCAGGGACTGGTTGTACCCCCTTTTCCTGAGGCGGTTCTTGTGGAGAGGAACGGGTACGAGAATGTCGTACCGGTCGATATGGAAAGGGACGGGGCTTTCCTTGGTGAGGCCGGCCAGGGCCCTGGCAAGGTAGGTCTTGTTTTCGTACTTGAAGGCATGAATGGCCGTTCTCATAGGGCCCGAAAAGAGAGCCAGGGCCCTGGCCCTGCGATAGAGGATTTTCCCTCTGAGACACCGTCCGCAGAGGTGACTCTCCTGTGCGGGGGAGGAAAAGGGGACGCCGCACCTGACACAGAGAGGTGGAAGAACGAAAGCGATCTTTGACAGGCACGAGGGGCAGAGAGAGTGGGGGCAGGCAGGGTCGACCGGGCAGCCACAGATGGAACACTCGGGGGGGAATACAAAATCGACGAGACCCTTGACGGCGAGCCTCAAGGTGCCTGTTGATCCTGGGTGAGGGGGGGCTCTATGGTGTGCCACTGCCGGTCATGCCTCGCCCGGGCGGGCTACATCCTCTTCTCCGTGAAGCCGATAGGTACCCCATTGATTACACGAAGGGCAGCGGCCCATCCACTGTCTGGACTCTCGACCGCAGGATTCACACACAAAACCGGGAACAAGGCAGCCCGTGAGTTCCAGCACCCTTCTGTATTCCTGGACCGCCGCCTCGGCCTGTCCCTTCTGTGCATAAACCTCGGCCATCAGGCCTTGAAAGGACGGGTCGCTCTCTTGACGTTTCCCCATCTCGACGAGTTCATCCATCGCCTCGTCCAGCATGTTCAGCTTCAGGCAGAGCCGGGAGTAGAGGAGGGAGATGATCGCCCTTCCAGGGTTGTTTTCCAGGATCCGCCTGTAGATCTTGAGGAGCGTCTTCGAGTCGTTCCTTTTCAGGTAAAGATCCTCGAGGTGGAGGAGAAACACGGCACCGCCGGTTATGCGAAAACCCCTGCCCAGGACTCTTCCGGCATCAACCCACCGGCCCTGCTTCTGGTAGATCTCTCCAAGCAGGAGGTAGGCCGGTTGGAATCCCCTGCAGGCCTTGATGATCTCCTTGCAGAGCCTGGCGGCCCTTTCCAGCCCTTTCCCGTCTTCACCCTGCGTCAGTGATAGGGCGTACTCATACTTCAGCCCGGTCTGGAGGCGCCTCTCCCGGGGAAGATCTACTCCGTTCTTGGTATGGCTCACGATCCGCTTTTGTACCTCCATGAGCCGTTTCCAATCTTTCCCGTCCAGAAAGATCTCCCTCAGATTCCTCCAGGCAGTCAGGTTGCTCGGATCTGCAGCGAGAATCCTTTCAAGGGCACCGACGGCCATGGCCGGATTGCCCATCTGTTTGTAAAGTCGTGCCTTCTTGAAAAGGATCTCTTCGTTTTCCGGATCCATCACCCCTGCTTTCTCAAGGGTCCCTACTGCCTTCTCCAACATCTCCTCGGCGGCGTAGGTGTCGCTCAGCCTGGCATAGAGCTCGATATTTTCAGGGTCCCTTTCCAGGGCATTGGACAGATGGATTCTGCTACCCTGAGGATCACCCTTCGCAAGGAGATTCAGTCCCGTGGCAATTTCTGCCTGAAGGCTCTCCTCCTTTTTCACTCTCTTGCCCTTTCTCAGGCCCTTCCAGCCTTCAACCATATCCCGAACAAGGCCCACCATGAACACTACAAAAGCGCCTGAGGCAAAGGAAGCCATGATGACGGCCGGGAGAGAAGCAGGCAGTGGTCTTCCCTTAACGAGAAAGAGGGTGACAGAGGTGTCATGATTCAGGTATGCCACATACCCGAGAAAGGAGATCAAGAGAATCGCCACGAGCAGGATGAATCTCAGTAACACGGATTTGCCTCATCAGAGCCGGCCGGTGTTCACTCCTTTGACGGAAGGCCTCGTTTCTTTTCGATGGCATCCTGACATTGCACACAGTACTTGGCAAAGGGTTTGATCTCCAGGCGCCTGACGGCGATGGGTTTGCCGCAGCCCTCACAGATGCCGTAGGTTCCCTCCTCGATCCGGTCGAGGGCCTCATCCACCTCCCTGAGCATGCCCCTCTGATTCTCGTTGAGGCTCATGAGAACCTGCTGGGTATAGAGGTTTGAGGCCTCGTCCGCCGTATCCTGAATGCCATTTTGACCCATCTCCTGAGAAGAGGCGCGGATCTGCATGACTCCCCCGATGATCTCCTCACGCTTGTGCAGGAGGATCTGTTTTAGCTTTTGGATTTGCCGGTGACTCACCTTGTCCTGTTTCAAGGGGTCATCCTTTCGCCTTTTTCCCTGTCTTCCCCGGTTCCAGCCGGTCGGCGAGGTCCACCCTGGGAGCCTCGATCCACAAGCCTTCCAGGTCGTAGAACTTCCGCACCGATTCCTGAAAGACGTGGACGACAACGTCTCCGTAGTCTATCAAGACCCACCGGCCCTGACTCATTCCCTCTATACCCAGGGCGCGGTGTCCCCTCTTCTTCATCTCCGTCTCGATCGATTCAGCAATGGCCTGAACCTGGCGGTCCGACCTGCCGCCGCAGATTAAGAAGTAGTCGGCGTAGGAGACGATCCCCCTGATCTTGAGCAGAACCACGTCGACGGCCTTCTTTTGAAGTGCGGCGTCCACACAGGTAAGTGACTTCTTTTTGGAACTCTCGGCCATACCTCCCCGGACAAACCTCAGGACGCTGAGGTAGAAGGTTTATAGCAGAAAATGGGAAAAATTGGAAGAGCCATCACCGAGACTCCTCTCCGGCTGGATCAGGCTTAGCGTAAAACCCTTTGCTGAGAACAAATGCCTCCACTTTTTCCCGCATCATGTAGCGGACCGATCTGCCCGTCCGGATCCTCTCACGGATCTCCCGGGAGGAGATGTCCATAATCGGCCGTTCCAGGAAGTACGTTCTGAACCCCGAGGGTTCGTGGACCCACTCGTTGGCATCCTTGCCGGAACGGAAGTTTTTCCAGAATTCGTGAGGCGTGAGATCGGCCAGGCCGCACGGCTTCCAGCCTGGCCGGCTGAGGACTACGAAATGGCAAAGGGAGAAAAGATCCTGATACCTCTTCCATGTGGTTACATCGAGGAAAGAATCCATCCCTACGATGAAATAGAGGTCAGCCCCTGGAGACTCGTTTCTGAAGTAGAGCAGGGTATCGATGGAATAGGACTTGCCCGGCCTGACAAGCTCCACGTCGGAGACCATAAAGGCCGGATTGTCCTCAATGGCCAGACGTACCATTTCGAGCCGCTGGGCCGGAGAGACTTCGATGCTGTCGTCCTTGTGCGGAGGCACGGCAGCCGGAACGAAGTAGACCCTCTCCAGACCAAAGGCCTCACGGGCTTCTTCGACCCCTCTCAGATGGCCGAAGTGGATAGGGTTGAATGTTCCTCCTAGAAGTCCCAAGCGCACCTTCAGCCTCTCCCTCGGGTATTGACGGCCGTCCATGGGGGCTACTGTCTGATCTGGCCGTCTCCGCGGACGATGAACTTAGTGGTTGTCAACGCCTCAAGCCCCATGGGACCGAAAGCATGGAGTTTGCTGGTGCTGATTCCGATCTCGGCTCCAAGGCCGAGCTCGTGGCCGTCGCTGAAACGGGTCGATGCGTTGACAAACACACAGGAGGAATTGACATCCCTGAGAAACTGCTCAGCCCTCGCATAATCGGATGTGACGATCGACTCGGTGTGCATGGATCCGTACCTATGGATGTGGTCGATGGCCTCGTCAATACCAGGGACCACTCTTATGGCGAGGATCAGATCGAGGTACTCCGTTTCCCAGTCCGTCGGCTCGGCCTTCTTGATACGGGGGAGGATCTTCAGAGTCTTGGAGCATCCCCTGAGATCGACTCCTCTCTGCTCCAGGGCCCTGGCAACCCTGGGAAGAAACCTCTCCGCGATCTTCTCATGGACAAGGAGAGTCTCCATGGCATTGCAGACACCCGGCCGCTGAACTTTCGCGTTGAGACAGATTCTTTCGGCCATTTCGAGCTCTGCGCTCTCGTCTACGAAAACATGGCAGACGCCTTTGTAGTGTTTGATAACCGGGATTCTGGATCTTTCCGCAACAGACCGGATGAGCCCCTCGCCGCCTCTGGGAATAATGACGTCAATATAATCCTCGAGGCGGAGCATTTCATCGACTCCTTGTCTGTCGGTCACAGGAATCAACTGGATGGCGTTGACGGGGAGGCCTGCCCTTTCCAGGACAGACCGGAGAACGGCACAGATGGCCTTGTTGGAATGGATGGCCTCGGATCCTCCCCTCAGAATGACGGCGTTGCCGGCTTTCAGGCAGAGCCCGGCAGCGTCGGAAGTCACGTTGGGGCGAGACTCATAGATCATCCCGACGACGCCCAGTGGAATCCTTACCTTCCCCACCAGAAGGCCGTTAGGCCTCCTCCACATGCGGACCACTTCGCCGACTGGGTCTGGCAGGGAGGCGACCTCTCTCAGGCTTTCAGCCATATCCCTGATCACCGACTCCCTGAGGGCGAGCCGATCGATCATGGCGCTGGACAGCCCCTTCTCCCTGGCCAACGTCAGGTCCTTCTCGTTCTCCCCCTGAAGCACCATTGACGATTCCAACAAGGAGTCAGCCATCATCATCAAGGCCCGATTCTTCGTCCCGGTGTCCAGTCTGGCCGTTTCGAGGGACGCCTCTCTTGCACGCCTCCCAATCTCCACGATCCGCCCTTTGAGATCCATCCGAGCTCCAGTGGTTCCTCTAGAGGATGACGAGATTGTCGCGGTGGATTATCTCGTCGGAGTACTTGTATCCGATGGTTCCTTCGATTTCTCGACTTCTCTTCCCCTTGATGGATTCGAGTTCCCTGCAGTTGTAGTTGACCAGGCCCCTTGCAAACTCAAAACCCCAGGGGTCGAGGCAGCCTACGGCATCGCCCCTGTCGAAGTCTCCCGATACCTCTCTGACACCGGTAGGCAGGAGGCTCTTGCCCTTTGAGACGATCGCCTCCCTGGCTCCTTCGTCAACCACGATCCGGCCGGCAGGCTTCAGACCGTATGCTATCCACTGTTTCCTGCTGCTCAACCGATCTGCAAGAGGCAGAAAGAGGGTGCCCACCACCTCCCCCTGGAGAATACGGTTGAGGATGCCCTCCACTTTGCCGTTCGCAACAACTGCGGGAACGCCGAACCTGACGGCCTTGCTGGCAGCCTCGATCTTGCTGGCCATCCCCCCGACGCACCAGGGGCTCCTGCTCTCCGTGGCACACTCTACAATATGGCGGTCGATATTTTCCACCAGATGGATCAGTTCCGCCCTGCCGGAGTCCTTCGGGTCGTGGTCGTAGAGTCCGTCTATGTCCGAGAGGATGATCAACAGATCAGCACTCACCAGGGATGTGACCAGGGCGGCGAGGTTGTCGTTGTCACCGAATTTGATCTCATCCACTGCCACGGTGTCGTTTTCGTTTATGATGGGGATATAGCCCTGATCCAACAGAGTCAGCAGGGTGTTTCTCGCATTGAGGTACCGGTGGCGGTCGCCGAGGTCATCGTGTGTCAGCAGCACCTGGGCCACCTTCCTGCGGTAGTTGGAAAAACAGTCTTGGTAGATCTTCATCAACCTGGGCTGGCCGATCGCTGCGGCCGCCTGGACATGGGGTATGGTCTGGGGTTTTCTTGCCCAGTGGAGTGTTTCTATTCCTGCGGCGATTGCGCCCGATGTGACGAGGACGACCCGTCTGGAGCCGCTGTGGATCTGGGAAGCCTCCTTGGCCAGTTTGGAGAAGGCCACCAGGTCGATGCCGATACCCTTTTCCAGGAGGACACTGGAGCCCACTTTGAGGACGATGAGCCTGGCCTTTCCCAGAAGATTCTGCCTGAGGGTCCTCTCCGTCAACCGATTCTCTCCGTTGGGCAGTGGATTCTACCCTCCGAGTCGTCTTGCCATCTCTCTGACAAGGCGGCTGAGGCCCTGCCCCGTCAGACCGGAAACCGGAAATGCCGGGATGCCCCGCTCACCGAGAGCCGCCTCCAACGTTTCCAGGTGCTGGGGATCCTTTATGAGGTCGACCTTGTTTATCGCGACGATCTGCGGTTTTTCTCCGAGTCGGGGGTTAAAGGCCTTCAGTTCTGCCATGATCATCTGGTGGTCATCAACAGCGCCTTGCTCGGAGAGACCGGCAATGTCGATGACATGGACGAGAAGTCTGGTTCTCTCGATATGCCGGAGGAAGCCGATTCCCAGGCCACGGCCCTGGCTGGCGTCTTGCGCAATGCCCGGGGTATCGACTACCGTGAAGCTCTTGTATTCGTCATCAGTCACCACTCCGACGTTGGGGGAAGTGGTAGTGAAGGGGTATTCGGCTATCCGGGGGCTGGCCGAGGAGATTCTCGAAAGAATCGTGGACTTCCCACTGTTGGGCCGGCCGATGAGGCCGACCTCCGCGGGGAGCTTCAGTTCAAGCCTGATCCATCGGCTTTCTCCCATGCCCCCCTTTTCCACACGTCTCGGAGCCCGATCTGTCGGCGTGGTGAACCGAGCGTTCCCACGGCCTCCCCTTCCACCCTTTGCAGCTACGAAGCACTCTCCCTCCCTGTCGAGGTCCTTGAGTACCTTCCCGCTGTCTACGTCGACCAATACGGTGCCCACTGGAACTCGGACGGTCAGGTCGTTCCCACTCTTTCCCGACTGCCTGTTTGCCTTGCCGGGATGACCGTCCTCGGCGACGAACCTGGGGTTGTAACAGAGGGGAAGGAGACTTGCCACCCCGGAATCGCCGACAAAGAAAACACTCCCGCCTCTGCCCCCGTCTCCTCCGTCAGGGCCGCCTTTGGGGAGGAATCGCTCTTTCCGGAAACTCAGGCAACCGGGTCCCCCGCTACCGCCTTTCACAAAGACCCTGATGCTGTCAACCCATTTCATGAGGTCGATACTCGAAGGAGGATCCGGGTGAGGGGAGATCAAGGGGCAACTATGCTGACAAAGGTTCTGTCTTTTCCTCTCTTCTCAAACCGAACCAGACCATCCACCTTGGCAAAGAGAGTGTAATCTCTGCCCATTCCGACATGGTTACCCGGGTGAATCCTTGTCCCCCTCTGCCTCACCAGGATGTGGCCGGCCCGCACCAACTGGCCTCCAAAACGTTTTACCCCGAGGCGCTGTCCTGCGCTGTCTCTTCCGTTACGGGAACTTCCGCCAGCCTTCTTATGTGCCATAAAAGGACCTCCTGATACACCGGAGCTGTTTCAGACCTCGATCTTGTCGATCCGCAAACAGGTATAGCCTTGTCGATGCCCTGCCTTGCGGCGGTAACCTTTGCGCCGCTTGTGCTTGAAGACGATGATCTTGCCGGCCTTGCCCTGTTCGACGATCCGGCCGATGACCTCTGCCTCTGCAACCAGGGGAGTACCGATTCGAATCTCCTCCTCGTCCCTGGTCATAAGGACCGCCTTGATCCTGACCTCGTTCCCGACCTCGCCTTCCAGCCGTTCCACCCGGATCATGTCTCCTTCAGATGCCCTGTACTGCTTTCCACCCGTCCGAAATACCGCGTACATTCAATGACCTCCCTGGAACCCGGAAAAACCATACAAAAATCTATGCCATTTTCCCATAAAAGTCAACGGCTAGGGAGGGGGAGTTCCCCCGTTTTGTGGGAGCCTCTCGTTCCCTCCCTCCTGAGCTCACGCGGTGACCCACTGGAGTTTCGCAGGCGGTGAATTCTTGCCCCTTCCCCACGAACACGACTCACGAACACGAATCACAAACACGATCTCTCCACCCCCTCACTCCCGATCGGTGCCCTTTACACCTCCAAGACCTCGAATTCCTCCTGGTGGAACCTGTCGATTCCTTGGACCACGATCCTCTTGCCGAGTTTTTTCTCGAGTCTCTCGATGCCGGCCCGTTCTTCGTCGGAAAGCATCTCGGCCACCTCGGGGCTTGCATTCACCACTATGGCCTTACCCCAAGCGTCCGACGAAACCCGTTCGATCTGGCGAAAGATGTCGTAGCAGACCGTGGCTTTCGACTTGACGTATCCGAGGCCGTCGCAGACCGAGCAAGGTTCGCCGAGCAGATGGGTAAGACTCTCCCTGGTCCTCTTCCGGGTCATTTCCACAAGACCCAGCTCGGAAATCTTCGAGATGTTGGATCTGGCCCGATCCTTTTTCAGAGCCAATTCGAGGGCGTTGTAGACCATGTCCCTGTTTGTCTCTTTTTCCATGTCGATGAAGTCGATGATGATGATTCCGCCGATATTCCTCAGCCGAAGCTGGTAGGCGATTTCCTTTGCAGCCTCCAGGTTGGTTTTTACTATGGTGTTCTCCAGATTCCTCTTGCCCACGAACTTTCCGGTGTTGACGTCGATGGCCGTAAGTGCCTCTGTGATTTCGATGACGATGTATCCTCCAGACTTGAGCCAGACCTTTCGCCTGAGAGCCCTGTCGAGTTCCGGTTCGATGCCGTAGACGTCGAAGATGGGCGTATGCTCGCGATAGAGTTCGACCTCGCACCTGGTGCGGGGCATGTAGGTCTCCATAAACTTGATTATCTTCCCGTACTCCTCTTCTGAATCGGTGACAATCCGCCTCACATCGGCCGTAACCAGGTCCCTGATGGCTCTCAAAACGAGACTGAAATCGCTGTGGATCAGGCTGGGAGCCGCCGCGGTCTCGTTCTTGCGCTGGATGGTCTCCCAGATCCTCACCAGCAGATCCATGTCGTTCTTGAGTTCCTCTTCCCGGGCCCCCTCACTCGCCGTCCTGACGATGACCCCAAATCCGGGGGGTCTGATTCCCAAAACAAGATCCCTCAGTCTTCGGCGCTCCTCTTGGTCAGCGATCCGCCTCGACACCCCCACGTGGTCGACCGTCGGCATGACGACGAGATACCGGCCGGGAAGACTGATATGGGCGGTCACACGGGTTCCTTTCGTCCCAAGGGGTTCCCGCGAGACCTGGACGAGGAGTTCCTGGCCTTCGCAAACCAGGTCTTCGATCTGGGGCGGGCCGTCGAAAAGGGAACCTCCTGCCTCGAATTCGAATCCGTCATGTTCCTCCCAGCCCCCCTCGAGCATCTGGTGGTACTCCTGGATGTTGCTGTACACGTCTGTCACGTATAGGAAAGCCGCTCTGTCCAGGCCGATATCCACGAAGGCGGCCTGCATTCCGGGCAACACCTTCACCACTCTGCCTCTGTAGGTATTGCCTATGATGCTCCGTTCCTTCTTTCTCTCTATTTGAATTTCCACCACGGTACCCTCCTCCAGGAGGGCCACCCGGTTTTCATGGGGTGAGGCGTTTATGATGAGTTCAGCCGTCATGGGGAGAGGTCTTTCCGACTTTCAGAATCCTCATCTGTCTTCTCTCTTCATCCGAGAGCCCTAAAATCGATGCGAGAGCCCTGTCGACCCTTACGTGTCCGCCCTCTGTGTCAAGGAGTATCAACTCCAAGAGGCAGGCTCCGGAACAGGCCGAATCAGACCACACCTGCAGGACCGGGTCGCCGATACGGGAGGGTTCCAGCCTCCTCATGATCTCGATATGGGGGCGGATATCCGGGCCGTCCTGGTCGACCGACCCGGTGAGAAACCAGTGGCTCTGTTCCATGAAACAGCGGATCCCCTGCTCGATGTTCCCGGGTGATTTGCCGGTGATGGCAACGAGATAGCGGGTCCCCTCGGGACTCTCATCCGGACAGGAACGGTTCCGGCCGGCAGGTTGAACTCCCCTTATGCGCAGCCCCTGGGGGAGGTGATCGTTCAAGGTGCTGGCAAACCTCTTCCCACTCACCGGGGACTCCAGCCTCCATTCCATCTCCTCGGAGAGGCTCTCAAAACCCAGGGGCAGAGCCCTCCTGAAACTGATTCTGGGAGCAGGATGGAAGCCCTGGGAGTAAGACAGGGGGATGCGGCCACGCCTGGCAGCCCGATGGAAGGCCCTGGCCATATCGAGGTGGCCCAGGAACCTGGCGGGTCCCAGCTTTTGGTACTCCACGCGGAATTTCACGGCTCCTGTCTTGCCGGGCCGGGACCGTTTCGGAGAGAGGGGAGGCTCTTGATCGGTCTTCCGCAAGACTACGCCGATCCGTTCACCATCGCATGATCCGCAGGCGGTACATCTCTGGTGGCATGGGGGGGTTGGGATCTCTTTCCTGGCCCGGTCCCTTTCCCTTTGCAGAAACTCCTCGGTTATCCCACACCTGATATGACTCCATGGAAGGATCTCGGAGAGATCCCTAGCACGGGTATAGAAGGTCATGTCCATGCCGTTCTTCTCGAAGGCCCTCCGCCACAGGTCCCAGCGGAAGGATTCGGTCCAGCCGTCGAATCGGCACCCCATCCTGAAGGCATCGTACAGTACCCGGGACAACCGCCTGTCGCCTCTGGAAAAAACCCCCTCCAGAAGGCTCATCCTCGCATCGTGCCACTTGAAGCGGATTCTTCCCCTGGAGAACGCCTTTCTCAGGATCTCTTGTCTCGCCTCGGTCTCCTTGAGACTGAGCTGGGGTTCCCATTGGAAAGGGGTGTGGGCCTTGGGCACGAAAGTGGATAGGCTCACGTTCAGACGTGGTGGCCTTCTGGACCCCTTACCCTGTTGGAGGACTCTCCTGGCCAGTGGAACGATCTCCCGCAGATCTTCCTCACTTTCCGTGGGGAGGCCCGTCATAAAGTAGAGCTTGATGAGGTTCCATCCGTTCCTGTAAAGAGAGTCGGCTGCCTGGAGCAGCCGCTCCTCGTCCATCTCCTTGTTGATCACCCGCCGGAGACGGGACGTTGCCGCCTCCGGCGCAAGGGTGAATCCCGTCTTTCGGACCCTCTTTACCAGGCTCAACATCTCCGGTTCGAGTGTCTCTACCCGGAGAGAAGGGAACGAGACGGCTATGTTTCTGCCCTGATAGCGGTTCACCAGCCTTTTCAGCAAGGTCCCCACGGAAGTGTAATCTCCACTGCTCAGGGAGAGCAGGGAGATCTCTTCATAGCCCGTGGAGGCCAATGCTTCCTCCACTATGGCTTCGACCCGCTCGGGCTTTCTCTCTCGATAAGGCCGATAGATGAATCCGGCATGACAGAACCTGCAACCCCTCTTGCACCCGCGGGCGATTTCGACGCTGAGCCGGTCGTGGATCGTCTTCAACCAGGGCACAACAGGAGCGCTTGGGTAGGGTGGCAGGTCCAGGTCCGGAAGAATCCTCCTTCTCACAAAGGGGCAACCTTCCATGAGGGGAACTATCTCCTCGATGGTGCCGTCCTTACGGTATGCGACCTCGAACAGGGAGGGGACGTATACGCCCTCTATCTTCGAGAGGTTTCGAAGGAGAAGGGCCTTCGGGAGTCTCCTTTCCCTCGCCTCTATGACGCAGTCGCAGATCTCCAGGACCGCCTCTTCCCCTTCGCCGATCAGGAAAGCATCGAAAAAATCCGCAACCGGTTCCGGGTTGGTTGTGCAAGGCCCGCCACCGATGACCAGAGGGTACCTCTCGTCCCTGTCACGAGCCCAGGCAGGGATCCCTGCAAGCTCGAGCATATTGAGAACATTGGTGTAGCTGAGTTCGTACTGGAGAGAGAAGCCGAGGACATGGAACTCTCGCACCGGGAGAAAAGACTCCAGAGACACAAGGGGGATCCCCCTGATCCTCATGTGGTGTTCCAGATCAGCCCAGGGTGCGAACACCCTCTCTGCGGCAATGTCCTGCCTTGCATTGAGAATGTGGTAGAGTATCCCCAGCCCCACGTGGCACATGGCCACCTCATAGAGATCGGGAAAGGCGAGGGCAAACCGGAGACGTACCGAATCGGCCTTCTTGGAGACGGCGTTTCTCTCCCCTCCCAGATATCGCGCAGGGGAGGATACTAGGGGGAGAATCTCACAGATCCGTTGTTTCACGGTTCATACCTGGGCCTGCCGGCCCGTGTTGGTCTGCCCTATCACCCTCTGGAAACTCAATGTCGACCCTGAGACGGGCCTCCTGTCCCGGCGTGCCAAGAGAATCTAGCACAGGGGTTGGCGATTTTCAACGGTCTTACCTGTCGTAGGCCCTATCCAGCCGGGTATTGGGGAAATAGTGGCGGAGGATCTCGCCATAGGTCTTGCCATGGATCGCCATGACCGCCGCACCTATCTGGCACAGCCCGACGCCGTGGCCCCACCCGGCCCCCAGAAGACGGAACCTCTTGGGGACTCCCCCCGGGGTCGCTTCTTTTTCGACGAAAAAGGCGGAGCTGTACAGGTGGGTCGGCGAGAGAACCCGGCGGATTTCGAGTTCCTTGCCCACATCCAGGGTGGATCTGGTCCCCACCACACGGAGACGGATGATCCGGCCTGATCCTCCTCTCTGGAGAGGAAGGAGATCGCGAATCTGTCCCAAGTCCCTGCCCGTCTTTTCACCGAGGATCAGGGAAAGCTCATCCTGGGAGTAGAGCCTTTCCCAGCGGAAGAAATCCCCCGTTTCCCTGTCCGAGGGAGGAAGCACCGTCTCGATGATCCCCCTGTCTGTGGTCCGGCAATATGCCTCGGGAGAGCCCGTGATCCACCTCCGGGCATTCTCCTCCACTGAGAGAGGGAATGAGAATCCCCGGGCGGGACTCTCATTATCCGGGAGGGACCTGAGATAGGGGATATCCAGGTCTTCCCAGACGCTGTTGAAGTCCTCCGTCATACCGCCGCAACACTTGGAATAGCGTGTGTCGCAGATCTCGCCTCCGTAGGTGAGTATCTGCCCCCGGGTCTCTCGGACGGCCTTTTCGAGGACCGAAGCGGTCTCACGGAGAATCCCACGGTAGCGCTGGCAGTGATCATCGGCGCAGACGTCGAATGTCTCGTGAATCTCCGCACCGGTCCAAGAGAAGATCTCCCCGTCGGGGGCCGGCCTCCGGGTTGGAGGGGGGGGATCGGCGGGCCGGTCCTTTCCCGTTATTCTTCTGATGGCCCAGCTTCTGGAGATGACCGCGTGGGCCTTCAGGAACTCCAAGGGCGCCGCTGCGCTCATCTCCGACCCGACGACACTACAGAGATAGGCTTCCAGGGGGAGAGTATTGATCACCTGGAGCCCTTCCGGGGGGAAAGGCCGGATACGAAGCTCTCCACGAAAGGAGAGATCCTGCGTGTACTCCCAGTGAAAGCCTTCCCCCACAGGTACCCTTGCCAGTCCGAAGCAGGACCGTTCCGGCACCTGTGGAGACAGAGCGATTGAAGGCTGTTGGAGTATCACCCTCCCGCTGTCGTCGATAACGGAGATGCCACCTTCTCCCAGACAGGCGGTGTACCGGCCCGAAGAGAGGGTGGCTTTCGGAAGAGACGTGAAGGTTCCTGTCAGCCGGAAATGGAAGATTTTCTTTGCAGTCGTTATCCCTACTGAGATATTGGGTTCCTTCGACCCATGCCTTCCCGGTGAATCAGACATAAGGAACTCCCCGGTTCCTTTCGAGCCTTTCCGTTTCTTATTTTAACCGATCCTGGCAGAAGGACAAGGAGACGGGCTTCCCACCCCCTTGGGCCGAGGACCTCGAAAAGTGCCGGAGATTCTCCCCGGTAATGTGGAGTTTCCCGAGTTTTCGACCGAGTACTCCTGCAACCAGTTGACTTTAGAGTCATTTTTTCCCTCTGAATGGCGGCACTCTTATCCCTTTGCTCCCAAAGTCACGGGAAGACACCTTCGGGGCTAGCGGGCGGGGAATTCCTGCCCCTTTCCCACGACCGCGAACCACGAACACGAACCACGAACACGAACCACGAACACGAATCACGAACACGAATCACGAATCACGAACACGAATCACGAACACGACCCAAAAGTCAGGAAACTCCACAGACGGATCCGTTGCTTTGTCGGTCCCTGGTGTTATAATGGGGAGGAAATCCAGGGCGGAGGTGAAGGAATCAGGACAATAGTGCTTGCAGCTGTTCTGGCATGGGTTTTCGTTGCCCCGGTCTTTGCCGGCGTGAGGGGAACTCAGTGGGGTATCTCAAAGGCAGAGGTCGAGAGGATTGAGGAGAAGAGGCCAAAGGAGCAAGCCGATGACAGGCTCGTCTATGAGGACGTCCTGGCCGGGTTGGAGACGGAGGTAACCTACCTGTTCAACCATCGGGGGGAGCTGTACTCCATCGAATATGATTTTCATATGGAACTGCCCTTCATGACCCATGCCATCAGACAGTTCGACAGGATAAGCAGGATTCTCCGTGGGAACTACGGCCCTCCCACCGGCGGCGGGGCTTATCCGGACAAGGAGAAGAGGATAGGCGCACTTGCCCTGGAAAGACCGATCGTGGAAAAGTGGACCAAAGACGGTGTGACCTCTATCGTCCATACGCTCAAGACACTTAAGGGGAGCGGGGGCTACAAGCACACCCTCGCATACGCTCACAAGGGACTGAAGGACGAGTACCAGAGGTTCTGCAAAGAGAAGCAGATGGAGAAGTTCTAGTCGGATCTGAAAGATGACGGAAAGGCAACCCCCTCTCCATTGCCTCTCTGCCTAGTCCATGAGAAACCCGCCGTTTACGTCGAGTATCTCCCCTGTAATAAAATCAGCCTTGTCCGATGCGAGAAACAGAACCGCCTCGGCCACGTCTTCCGGTTTTCCCAGTCGTCCCAGGGGGATCGCCTCGATGATCGATCTCCGTTTCTCCTCTGACCATTGGGCGCTCATCTCCGTCTCGATCGCATGAGGGGCAACGGCATTGACGTTGATCCCTTGGGGTGCCAGCTGCCTCGCCAGGGTCTTGGTGAGTGCATCGATTCCAGCCTTGGAAGGCCCATATCCGGGAGCGGAGGTGATGTCACCCGTCTTCCCAGCCACGGATGAGACGTTGACGATCTTGCCCCTTCCCTGACGTTTCATGAGGTCGACCACGGCCTTGCAGCACGTGAAGGTTCCCCTGAGGTTGACCCTTATCACCTCGTCCCAGTCCTCTTCCGTCACCGTCTCTATGGTGCCCCTTCGAATAGTACCGGCATTGTTGACGAGAATGTCGAGTCTCTGGAAGGTCTTCTCCACCCGGCTTACCATCGCTCTCACCTGGTCGGACCGGCTGACATCGGCCCTGAAGGCGAGGCTCCTCACTCCCATTGCAGAGATCTCTCTTGCCAGAGCCTCGATCTCCTCTTCCGGACAGATATCGTTGACAACCACATGGGCCCTCTCCCGGGCAAAACAGAGGGCGATTGCCTTGCCGATCCCTCTGCCAGCGCCCGTCACCAGGGCTACAGAGCCTTCGAATTTCATAGGATCCCCCCTTCGGTTATGGGTCACTCCTTGACGGCCCCTGCCGTGAGGCCTTGAACCAGAAGCCGCTGGAGAAATATGTAGAGAATGATCGCCGGCATTCCCCCGAGTAGGGAACCGGCCATCAGCATGGGCCATATGATCCTGAATTCTCCCACGGTTCGCGCAATGCCCAGAGTTACGGTAGTCATGGGTTCACTGCTGGTAAGGCAGAGGGCCCAGAGCAGGTCTCCCCATGCGAGGAGAAAGGCGAACAGAACGGTCGCAACCATTCCCGGGGCGACCACTGGCAGGACGATCTTGAAGAAGACTCCTAATCTGGAGCAGCCATCCACCATCGCAACCTGGTCGAGCTCGACAGGAACCTTGTCGATGAAACCCTTCATCATCCAGGTGGAAAAGGGGAGGCAGATGGTCAGAAAAGCGATGATCAGGCCGGTTCGGGTGTCGTAGAGGCCGACTCTTGTGAGTATCTTGAAGTACGGACCTACCAGCAGTACTCCGGGCAGCATTTGGGTTGCCAGGAAGAAGCCGATGAGAAACCGCCGGCCGTGGAAGACGAATCTCGAGAACCCATAGCCTGCCAGAGCGCCGAAGAAAGTTGAAAGCATCGCCGTTGCCAGGGAGATGACGGTGCTGTTGAAAAAATAGATCCCGAAGTGTTTTCTCACCCAGATCCCGATGAAGCTGTCGAGGGTAGGCTTGAGGGGTATCCATGTAGGAGGCATCCGAAAGGCCTCGGCCTCTGTCTTGAGCGATGTCGAAAGCATCCACGCGAAGGGAAACAGACAGTAGAGGCAAACCACTGTCAGAAAGATCCAGATGAGGATCTTCGAGGCAAGGTCTCGCGGAGCATAGGGGCTGACTTCCACTGGCGTCATTCCTCTTGGCTTATCATGAGAATGTAGGGAAGACTCACCATCAGGAGAACGGCGGTCATAACCACGGAGATGGCCGAAGCATACTCGAATCGGAAAAACTGGAAGTACTGCTTATAGGTATAGGTGGAGAGGACCTCGGTAAGGACACCCGGCCCTCCCTGGGTCATGGCCTGAATCAGGCCGAAACGCCGCACCTCCCAGACAATGTCCAGGGCCAGAGCCACGATGATCATCTTCTTCAGTCCGGGAATCGTGACATGGCGGAAGAGCTGCCACCTGGTAGCGCCGTCGATGGCGGCCGCCTCGTAAAGGTACCTGGGGATCGCCTGAAGACCGGCCAGAAGGATCAACATCACAAAGGGGAAACCCCGCCAGAGATTGACAAGGATCACACTCAAAAGGGCGAGCTTCGGGTTTGATAGCCATTCCACAGGCGAGTCGATCAACCCCGTTCTGAGCAGGAGATCGTTAAGGGCGCCGTATATCGGGTCGTACATCCATTTCCAAATGATTCCAGCGACTACATCGGGGACCACCCATGGCAGCAAGGCGATCACACGGAAGAGGGGTTTTGCCGGGATGGCACTGTTGAGCACCATGGCGACGGCCAGCCCGAGGAGCATATGGCTGGCAACGCTGAGGGTCACAAAGACGCCTGTGTTCCAAAAGGTTCGTGCAAAAAACGGGTCCTTAAGGAGATTTCTGTAATTGGAAACGGTGTATGCGGTGCTGCCGGCCTCTTCGGGCCTGAGGCTGTACAGAAGGCTTTTCACTGCTGGAAAGCCGAGTACCAGCACCAGGAGCAGAACCCCCGGACCCACGAAGAGGATCCACATGTGGCGGTCCCTTATGCGGAGTCTGATGTTCAACGGCCCGTCCTGTTCTTGGAAAGGGGAGCAGAGCGCTCCCCTTTCCCGTTGTCCGCCCCGATTCGCCCCTGCGGGCTTTTCTCACCTGGCAAGGATGGCATTGATCCTCTCGTGAGCTTCATCCAAGGCCTTATCAGGGGTCTTCATCCCCACAATGGCCTCCTGGAGGGAGGTCGTGAAGGTGTCCATGATTTCGGGCCATTCTTTGATCTGGGGTTCCACCTTTCCATAGGGGAGCTGAGAGGCGATGACACTGGCAAACTTGTCATTCAGAATCTCTGGAGCCACGCCGCTCACATCCTTCCGGGAAGAGGTGACCCGGTTGTCCACAAACCACTTGAGCTCCATTTCCCTGCTCGTGATGAATTTCATCAGCTCCCAGGCCTCGTCGGGATGCTTTGTATTGGGGCTCATGACCCACGAACTCAGCCATATGGCAGTGGCTTTCTTTCTCTTGATCGGTGCTGGGGCGCACTTCAGGACCTCGAAAGCCCTCAGATTCGGGTTTATCTTGTTTACGATGGGAGGTGTCCACCCGGAGCCCAGGATCATGGCCACCTTCTTCTGGGCAAGCTGGGTTCGAACCTGCTGGGGATTCATGGCCGTCAATCCGGGCGGGACGACCTTGTGTTTCGTATAGAGCTCCACAAAGAACTTGAAGGCCTCCCTGGCTTCGGGCCTGTCCAGAGCGGATCGCTTCATGTCAGGGGTGAGGTAATCCCCGCCGAAACTCCAGATAAAGGGGCCGAATCGGAGGGAGAAGCCCGGGCTCTTGGCACCTACCGTACCGAATCCCCATTGGTCGACCTTTCCGTCTCCATCGGTATCACGGGTGAGGCGCTTGGCGTACTCGAGAAACTCGTCCCACGTCTCGGGAGGCTTGCTCGGGTCCAACCCGGCGGCCTTGAAGATCTCGGTGTTGTAAAACAGGACCATGGTCATGTAGTCTCCGGGCATGGCATGCACCTTGCCCTTGTATTTCATCAGCCTTATCGGCAAGGGATACCAGGCATCCAGGAACCCGGGACCCTCCCTGTCGATGAAGGGGGTAAGATCCTTTGCGTAGCCCTTGCTGAAGAACATGGGCAGAGAGAAGGCGTGGACGTGAAAAACATCGGGAGCTCGACCTGCGGCCGACTCCACGGTGTATTTCGTCTCCTTCTCTTTGTAAGAGACCGGTTCAAGGACCACCCTGATATTGGGATGCTCTTTGTGGAAGATGTCCATGGCCTCCCTCAGTGACTTGTTCCAGACGTCTTCTGTGAGGTGCCAGTCTGAAAATCTCAAGGTGACTTCGGCCTGGGTCTTCACATGGAGGCCTGATGCGAGGAGCAGCAAAACCACGGCGGTTCCGATTGCCAGAAATCTTCTCATTTCTCTTTCCCTCCTTTCCTATCCATTGCGTTTCAGGACAAAATCCCACCTTCGGGGTCCTCCCTTCCGGGTTCACCTCCTTTCTCGACGGGCTTCCCTTTGAGGGCACAGTATTTCTGGAAAGCCTGCCTTTTCTGTCCTAGGCAAGAATTCCGAAGCAACCGAAGATTCGGAGGACTGCATGATCGTGGGCCTGGATACTTCCGGCCTCTGGGTGAGATCGCCAACGCCGTATGTCTGCTTTCCGCGGCCCCGGATGTTTTGGATTCTGCGCCCCCCCCTGTAATGAATTGGATATTGCTTGTTTTTTTCGGATCTTGAGTCAACCGTTGGTTCTCCATGATGGAATGGTCGCCTTCCAATCTAGGCTTAGTCGGTTTTTTTGTCAACCCCAAGGCCGGCCCGAGTTTCCTGACTTTTGGAAAACGCCCCTGTCCCCGGGCGACATTAAGGAAGCGGTGGGGTACCCATCAAGGGTGAGCGGGGAGGGGAAAGGTCGTGTTCGTGTTCGTGATTCGTGTTTGTGATTCGTGGTCGTGGTTCGTGTTCGTGATTCGTGGTCGTGTTCGTGATTCGTGTTCCCGGGGAAGGGGCAGGAACTGTCCGCCCGCGAACCTTGACAGGGTCGCCCCGTGAGCTCAGGAGCGAGGGGACAAGGTGTTCTCCTGCCAAAACAAAAAAATCGTGAACTCGTATACTTGCAAGAATCCTCGGCCGAAAACTCAGGAAGCTCCACAGAATGAGATCTCTTGACAGGCCGGACCCGCGGGAATAGAATGGGGTATCTTTTCGCATTGTGGAACGAATGGGGACATTGAGGATCGATCGAGGCGGAAGGGTGGTTTGCTGCCGTGGGGAGGGGAGGTGATGAGATAGGAGGAAAATGAGCATCTGGTAAGGCAAAAAGGACGATGAGGAATGAGAAAGGAGGAAAGCCATGAAAGCCATTAAGATTATCAAAGGGAAAAGGCTTTGGATTTTCTTCATCCTCGGTATCTTTCTGCTGTGGGCCCATTCTGCGGGGGCGGCAACGGTTTTGAAATACGGCCACGCAAATGTACCGATCTATTTCTACCATACCGCTGGAGTGGCTTTCGGCCAGTGTCTCGACAAATCGACGGGTGGCGCCTTGAAGGTCAAGATCTACCCCCAGGGCCAACTGGGCGGGGAGAGAGACATCACCGAAGGCCTGCAACTCGGCAGTGTCGATTTCCAGGCCACATCTATCGGAGTGACCGGGACTTTTATCCCGGCCCTGCGGATCTTGAATCTCCCCTTCCTTTTCAAGGGGCCCAACCACTGGATGGCGGTCATGAACGGTAGCGTGGGACAGCTGATTTTGGGAAAGGCTCGGGAACAGGGAGAGAAGGTGGGGCTCAAGGTACTGGCCATCGCAGCCCCCGACTTCCGGCTTCCCATGAACAACAAGCGCCCCATCAAATCGATCGAGGATTTCAAGGGGTTGAAAATCAGGACCATGCAGGTTCCCCTTCACATGAAGGCATATAGCGCCATAGGGGCCAGCCCGGTACCCCTTCCCTTTGGCGAGCTCTATACGGCTCTTCAAACGGGTGTGGTCGATGGGAATGAGAACGGTCCCCTGACTCTCTATGGCAAGAAGTTCTACGAGGTTCAGAAATACATGACCCTCCTCCCCGTCGTTTCCAATGGTGGAATCTTTCTGATGAGCAAGGCAACATGGGATAAGCTCTCCAGAGAGCACCAGCTTGCCGTTACCAAGTGTATCCCGATTTGGCGGAAGAAGATGGATCAGGACGCCCTTGAAAAGGGAGGATGGGCTATCGAAAAGATGAAAGAGCATGGTCTGCAGGTCAGTACCGTGGCAGATCTTACCCCTTTTATAGAGGCTACAAAACCGGTCTATGAGTGGCTGTACAACGACCTCCCGAAAGATACGGCCGAGTGGACGAGGGAGATGGTTGTAAAGATCCGTGAAGTGGGGGCAGGGATCGAAAGGGAGGAATGGTACGTGACCAGGTGAGAGACTGGGTCCTTGGATGCAGGCGGTTCGCTGCAGGCAGGTTTCACAGGTAGTTCAGAGCCTGCCTGCAGTCGTTTCTCTCCGCTTTCAGCTTTCTCCGGTTGTTTTTTTGGTTCCTTGCCGGATCCAGGGGAAGAGGAGATCTGCAGATGCTGATCTTGAGGATCGCGAGTAGGTTCAGCGACGTACTTGAGAGGGTCATCAAGGTCTCCATTATTCTAAGCATGGGGGGAATAGTCTTCTTCGTGAACCTAGCCGTGTTCTTCCGATACGTTCTGTCTGATCCTCTTACATGGACCAATGAGATCTCCGGATATCTTCTTGTCTTCTCAGTACTCTTTGGGGCTTCCATCGCATTGAGGCATAATCAGTTCGTAAAGGTTGAGGCCCTCTCCAACGCGTTGCCCCCCCGGATACGGATGTTTGTGACGGTAGGGTCACAGGTACTGATCGGCCTTTTCCTGCTCGTCTGTATCGATTCCCCCTCCCTGCTGATCCAGAAGGCGGTCATAACAAAGACCGTGAGTCCGGCCTTGGGCATACCTATGGCTCAGCTCTATCGGCTCCTGCGGGTGGGCTTTGTCTGCATGCTCTTTTTCGTGGTCATAAACACCTTCGATCTTCTCCTCCAAGGCGCTGCAGCCTCGAATCTTCAGAGGAAGGACGGATGATCGCCGCTGTTTTCACCCTTCTTTTGGCCATCGGCATCCCCATCGCCTTTGTCCTGGGGATAAGCAGCGTTCTCTACCTCTGGAGGACACAGATGCCTTTTGTCTTGGTCTCCCAGAGGGTCTTTGTCGGTCTCGACAATTTTCTGCTCCTGGCCGTTCCCCTTTTTATTCTTGCCGGCAAGCTAATGAACGCCTCCGGAATAACCAGACGGCTCGTCGACTTCTTCTATATCCTGATCGGGCACATCCGGGGAGGGCTGGCCTATGTGAATATCATTGCCAGCATCTTTTTTGCCGGCATTACCGGAGCGGGAGCTGCGGACACGGCGGCTATCGGATCTATCATGATCCCGGCCATGAAGAAGGAGGGTTACTCGGCGGAGTACAGCGGGGCGGTGACGGCCATTTCCTCCACCATCGGACCTACGATTCCTCCCAGTATTGCCATGGTGGTCTACGGAGCTATGGCGGAGACTTCCGTTGCGAGGCTGTTTCTGGCCGGTTTCATCCCGGGACTTCTGCTGGGACTTGCCCAACTGGGTGTGGCTGCTTACTTTGCACGGCGTCAGAGATTTCCCGTACGGGAGAAGATCCTCTCGATTCGCACGGTGACCGAGGGGTTCTTCAACACGATTTTGGCCATCCTCATGCCGGTCATCCTGCTCGGAGGGATTCTCAGCGGTGTTTTCACTCCTACCGAGGCGGCGGGAGTCGCGGTCTTCTATGCCCTGATCGTGGGGTTTTTCATTTACCGGGAGCTTAAGATCCCACACCTCCTGCACGTCCTCTATGAGACGAGCGTGTTGACCGGGAGCATTCTCATAATTTTGGCCATGGCTCACCTCTTCGGGTGGATATTGGCGGCCGAGACGGTTCCTGAGATCGTCGCGAAGGCAATGACCTCGATAACCGGCAATCCCATCCTGATCCTGTTGCTCATCAACGTCCTTCTCCTGTTTGTAGGTACGATTATGGAGACTCTTGCAGCCATCATCCTCCTGACCCCGATCCTGCTGCCCCTGGCTCAGACGATCGGCATCGATCCGGTCCATTTCGGAATCATTCTGGTGGTCAACCTCAATATCGGACTCGCCACCCCGCCTCTCGGTGTCTGTCTGATTGTGGCTTCCCCCATCGCCGAGGTTCCCCTGGAGAGGATTGCCCTGGCAACGGTTCCTTTCCTGATTGCATCGATCGGGGTATTGTTTGTCATAACCTACATTCCTCAATTGGTGATGTTCGTGCCCGAGCTGTTCATGCATTGAGGTTTCCCACTCTTGGTCGTGATTCCAGGGATGAATCCAACGGCTTGCAAGATACAGTCTGAAACACGGTGTTGAGGAGGTACCATGCCAGAAAGAAGATTGAGAATCGGCATCATCGGGTTCGGAAGGATCGCCTTGGCCCACGCCAATGCTGCCATGGATCTAAAGGATCTGGTGGAGCTCGTGGCCATCTCTACCCGCCGGGACGATCGGGCCAGAGAGGGCACCGAGAGGTTCGGCGTAAAGCGGGTCTATTCAGATTACCGCAGGCTTCTCGAAGACCAGGAGATCGAGGCGGTCCTTGTCTGCCTGCCGAATCATATGCATCATCCCGTCTGTCTGGAGGCGGCCCGGGCGGGGAAGCATATCCTCGTGGAGAAGCCCATGGCGTTGAATTTCAGGGAAGCGGATGAGATGGTGGAGGAGGCAAGGACAAACGGGGTGACCCTGATGGTAGGCCAGAGCAGGCGTTTCTCGGACGCCATGGCTGAGATACGGGCTAGGATGGACGAGATCGGCCACCCCTTCCGGATAGACATCAATTTTCTCGTAAGCTTCCCCCAACCCCCGACGGACTGGTGGAGGAGTTCCCAGGAGGCGGGTGGGCTCGTCATCCTTCTGCAGGGAAGCCACTCCGTCGACACCATTCTGTGGCTTCTCGACAAGACCCCCTCGACCGTTTTTGCTCTTTCCCGCTCTCGAAACCCTCTTTGGGAAGGAGAGGATGAGGCCGATATGATCCTTGGGTTTGACTCCGGCGAAATGGCCTCTGTCCACCTCTCCTTGAACACAACCCCCTATCTCCACGAGACCATCATCGTGGGACCCCGAGGCACGATGAGGCTCTTCGAGTTTCCCGCCGGAGGGGTTTTCGGGTTTTCATACCGTCTGGAGATAAACGGCGAGACGGTCATGTCCGGGCAACAGGCTCCTTCCCTGTATACGGTCCAACTGAAAGAGTTCTCGGAGGCCATTCGGGACAAGAGGTCCCCTGTGGCTTCGGGCGACGAGGTGAGAAGGACCATGTTTGTGCTCGACGGAATTCGCAGATCAGACAGGGAAGGGATAGTCATCCGGTTGAATCCTCCGCAGACATGAAGAGACATGGCTTCCCGCGTTCAGGGGTCTGCAGAGGCCGGAATCGGCCTTTTGGCTTTGGATGTCGGTGGGGAGATGTCCTCCCCCGATTTTTACCCGAGGGTTTGACATCTACCGTGCTCCGGCCTTTACTTCCCGTGAGCGATGGGTTATATGAAGAGGGGAAAAGGGGAAAACCGGGCCATCGCCGGCAGGAGGCCTCTCCTCCGGTATTGGTGAGATGGCTGCCGCAGGGTATAGCCCTCTGTCCCCTTGGTCGGCATTTCTTCCGGCCGGGGGGACATCGGCTGGCCTGTCCGGAGAGGGGTGTTTCCCCATGGCGGCTGAGTCGTCCTGATGAGGAGGTTTGACGATGGCTGAGAATAGACCGACTCGAGAAGAGGCGTGGGCGCTTCTGACCGAATTCAACCAGAGTGAGAGCCTGATCAAGCATGCCCTCTGCGTGGAGGGGGTGATGCGCTATATCGCGCGGAAGAGAGGGGAAGACGAGGACAAATGGGGAGTCATCGGTCTGGTTCACGATCTCGACTACGAGCGGTTTCCGGAGCAGCACTGCCGCAAGACCCGTGAGATTCTAACCGAGAGGGGATGGCCTGAAGAGTACATCCGAGCCGTCGTATCTCACGGGTGGGGCATCTGCTCGGACGTGGAGCCTAAGAGCGACATGGAGAAGGTCCTTTACGCTGTCGACGAGTTGACAGGGCTTGTCACTGCCGTGGCACTGGTGCGGCCTTCCAAGAGTGTCCTCGATCTGACCCCGAAATCGGTGAGGAAGAAGTGGAAGGACAAGGCGTTTGCAGCGGGTGTGGACCGCTCGATTGTCGAAAAGGGAGCTGCCATGCTCGGTGTGGACCTTTCGGAGCTCTTTGAGGATGTCATCATGGGAATGCGGGAGGTTGCCGACTCCATCGGCCTCAGGGGGACCATCTGAGAGGCTGGATCCTTCTCCCTCCTGTGGTTCTCCTGGGTCACAAGTCCCGGTTTTGAGAGAGATACCCCTTTCTCCTTTTTTTCCCCCCGATCTCATCTATGAGCCCTGAGAACCGGCTCTCCGACAGGGTTACTTCCCGGTATATGCCTTTCAGAATCGAGGCGTCGGCCCGGAGGTAATCCTTCCGGCGTGGTATCACGAAGACGCCCGCCATATCGATGGCCCCGGGACTGATGAGGAGCCGGTCCTGCCCCCGGGCATAGTAGGCCTCCGGGCGGTGTTTCTCTCTCGGAAAGAGGGTCATCTGCCATCGACCCTCTCTGTAGGCCATGACGAGATTGATCATGGGCTCGCCTGTTGCTCCTCCCAACTCGGCCAGATCATCGAGGATCTCGCGAAACCAGGAAGAAAGCAGAAGAGGATCTCTCGTCTCAAAGGTCAGCAATGGCCGGTAGAAGCCCTGGGGGGCGGAGATGAGTATTCCCCTTTCGTCTATCAGGGCCCTCCGGGATCTTGGGGCCGGGGAGGTCCAGAGCTGTTCCTCCAGGGGGAGGTTGTTCGCTGGAAAGGCCTGGAGGTGGAAATGATCGGGTATGGAGGCACCGCAGCTGGGGCCGTTGTATATGACGGCGAAATCGGGTGAGCAATCACGGGCCAGGCTCAGGGCCGTATGGAAGTGGTCTTGGATCTGTTGAGGAAGATGGCGGCGGTGGATGATGACCAGATGAAACTCGAAGATGGGTGCAATATTGCAGAGGATCAGATAGTTCCGGCCGTACCGGAGAGCTTTCTGTTCGGGATAGAGGTTCTCGTTACAGAGAAAGCAGGGCCGCATGCGGATGGAGGCAGGGTCCATGCTGGCCGAGACGTTGGCCAGGCGGTGAGGCGTATGTTGGCAGAGAACCGTACACCCTCCCAGCTCAATCCTCCGGGTCTCTGCTCTTTTCAGCGCACCGTGGGCCCGGCGCAGTTGGGGCCAAGTCCGCCTCTGCTGTTCGTAAAGAGCCCTCATCCGAGAGGAGAGGGTACGATCGCCGTCGCGGGGGAGATAGGGGACGAGGTCTTCATCCGGGATGATTCTCCCCTGCTCCACGGGTCAGACCCCTCCACGGTTCATCTGTTGGCGGGCTAAGATTTCCAGAGTTCTCAGGCGGTCCTTGTAGAGGTTGTGCCGGTTCGCCGTTTCCCTGGAAAGGCCGGCATCGGAGTTGCCCTCCCACCTGCGGCAGACATAGACCGGCTCGAAGATCCTCCCGATCTGGTAGTACCTGGAAAGGCGGAGTCCCATTGCATAGTCCTCTCCATAGCTGACATTCGGAAACGGGTGGCGCCTCACCAGGGGAGCAAAGAAGGCCCTGGGAGCGCCGAGGCCGTTGACGCGGAGCAGGTTGTTCCTGCCATTCTCCCGGGTCCATTCCCGGTGATCCACAACACCGGGGGGGATCTCCCTCTGGAGGAGGTCTGCTGTTCTGTATGCACCGACGACCATGGCGTAATCGCCCTCTCCGAAAAAGTCCACCATTGTTTGAAGGGCCTTCGGGCCTGCGTAGAGATCGTCCGAATCGAGCTGGACAGCGTAGGTGCCGCACCAGGGAGACCGGATCGCCTCGTTCCAGCACCCGCCGATTTGGAGATCCTTTCTGGGTGGGACGAGGCGAACAAGCCGGTCATCCGTTCCGGCCAGGCCATCGAGGATTTCCGGAGTCCTATCAGTAGAGTGGTTGTCAACGACGATGACATTGAAATCGAAATCCGTCTCCTGGGCCAGAGCGCTCCTCACGGCGTCACCGATCGTTTTCTCCCGGTCTTTTACCGGGATGATGACGCTCGCCGTCTTCGGAAGACCGGAAGGCCGGATCTTTTCGAAACGAGGTCCAAGGAAGGCGCCTATCCGCTTCAGATGAGCCGTCAGGACCCTCTCCATTTCGAGTTGGGCCCGCTGGTTTTCAGGGCGGAGATAGTGGAAGAGCCTCTCTTCCGCCCCTTGATCCTCAGAGTCTAGTGTGGAGCAGAGCGGCTCGGGTATACGGACGATCCGTGAATCGGTTGAGATCTTCAACCTCAAATCGTAGAAGGCCGACCACCTGCCCTCATCCAGGGGGCCGTGGCGACGGAGCGCGCTGTCGATCGATCGCCTCGATAGAAAGACCAAGGGCCCGAAGTCGAAATCGTCCCGCACCGATCCGAGCTGGTAGTCGATGACCGGACACTCGACGGTCCCCCCGCCCTTTTCGGATGCCACGTGGAAGTCCGCGTAGAGAAGGCCGGCTCCCGTATCGAGGGCCACTTCGAGGAATCTGTCGAGAGCGCCGGGGGCAAGAGAGATCCTCTGACTGGAAAGAAGAAAGATGACAAGATCGCCCTGGCACCGTGCGATGGCTGCCGTGAGACCCGGTCCGGCGGTCAGGTTGCGGAAACCAAGGGATTGAACCTTCGGGGGGGGGAGACCGCCTCTGCCAGTGTGTGGAACGATCACCGATCCGATGAGGTTCGAGTTCCACTGCCTGACATTCCAATCGAAGCCGGGTGCCGAAGAGTCTGGCACGATTACGTCGATTCGTGGCACTGCCTCCTCCGCGTCTATCTGTTGAAGGTCCCACTGGAATAAGCTCTCCCATGAGTATAAGATAGGGTGACGGCAAGGTCAAACCGGAGATTCGAGATTCCGGAGAGATCCTTTTCCATGCTGAAAGGAACGAGCCATGCTGAGAAGAATCGACGCCAAGAAGGTCAAGTCCGTTCTATGGAACTGCGGCATTATTACCCTGGGGAGTTTCATCTGTGCTGTGGCGGTCAACGGTATCCTCGTGCCGAAGCACTTCCTGAGCGGTGGTTTTACAGGTCTTTCCCTTATCATCTACTACTTCGTTGAGAGAATCGACTTGGGGTGGCTCTACCTGATCCTTAACGTTCCCCTTTTCGTGCTCGGCTGGGTCAGGGTCAGCCGGCAGTTTTTCTTTTACAGTCTCTTCGGGATGGGTGTCTTCTCCTTTGCCCTTCTGGTCACTAAGGTGACCATAACGGTTCATGACCAATTGCTGGCCGCCATCCTGGCGGGGATTATCGGGGGAACGGGTTCTGGGATTATTTTTCGCTCCTACGGGTCGGCAGGAGGCCTGGACATAGTCGCCATCTTTTTTCAACAGAAGTATTCTGTGCGTTTGGGCCAGACGATTCTGGCGTTCAACGTGATGGTCCTGCTGGGCTGCGCCTTCCTCTTCGGGATCGACCTGGCCCTTTACACTCTGGTCTATCTCTTTGTGAGCACCTACATAATCGAGCTCGTTCTGGTGGGTTTGAATCAGAGAAAGACGGTCTTTGTGATTTCGGAACGTTCCACCGAGATCACCCGTGGGATTCTGGAACAGATGAACCGCGGGGTGACCCTGTTCAAAGGTGAAGGCGGCTATACCCGAGTGCCTCGGGACATAGTCTATACGGCGATCACCATGAAGGAGCTGACGAGACTCAAGGACCTCGTCTTTTCAATCGACCCCGACGCCTTCGTGGTCGTCAACGATACCAAGGAGGTATTGGGAAGAGGGCATGAGATGAGAAAGATCTATTAGCCCCCCCGACCGAGGCAGACCCCGGCCGGAGCAGGGCAGGATTACCGGCCGGGGCCTTATGAGACTTCTCCTCGCGGGAGAGCTATTTCTTACCCATCAGGACTATCTGCTTTGCCACCATACCCGAGTCGCCGTCCGGCTCTGCCTGGACCGAGACCCATTGACCGGGTCTCAGCTCCCGGAGGCTGAGGGATCTCCCCTTTTCGTCCATGATCTGTGTGGACGAATCGACGGTGATGCTCCTCTCATTGACGACGATGATCCCTGAGGCCCGGGCCATCTCCATGATGGGGCCCTGGGTGGTGAAAAAGGGTTCTGCCGCCCATGCCAGTGAGATTTGAATGAGGAGAATGAAAATCACCAGGGACCATTTCTTCATGGATTCTCTCCTTTCGTAACAGGACGTTCCATACGATGTTTCTAAAACAACTGCCGCCAGTACATTCGAGTGATGGCTGCCCGGTTGATCACGTCGGAGGTGAATATGCCGCCACCCACGCCGATGTAGCTCGTCCCCATGCCCCTGATGATGGCGATGACCACGCCTGAGGGGATGGCTGAGCCGATGATTTTGGATCGGTCGTTTTTGTCCAGGATGTCGTTTGTTGTATCGAAGTTGAGTACGGCTGCGGCGGTCTTGTAGTTGAGGGCATAGAGTCTGGCTGTTCCCTCTCCCACGTAGCATGGGTCTACGGCACTGCCTGCCGTGG